>JAHIFE010000131.1 GCA_018901125.1 Pseudomonadota bacterium
CGCCGGAATGACAAAAGTGGAGTTTTCCAGCTTTTTACATGTCTATGAAATCTAAATGCGGTTACCCTTGCAGCAATTGTAAAATCCACTCAACATGCCATTTGCAATTCGGGCGACTTTAGTTTAAAAGTTATGAGCCAGTTTCAAAACGTCCCATTTTGGCCGATCTCTGCGTTGGGTTAAAATTTTAATCCTCGAAATACCCCATGTATTCCTGCGGTTAAAATTTTAACCCGCCTTGACCTTGACCAAACTGAAACGTTTTGAAAGTGGCTCTTATGTATTAAAATAATTTGAGCCCTCAGCATCAGCAGGGGCGTATATTTTTTCTCGCGTAAATATTCAAACTCCGGTGAGCCGCCCGACAAAGCCGGAGATTACCTGAAGGCAATAATAATGAAAATATTACACACCTCAGACTGGCATATAGGCAGGACTCTTTATGGCCGGAAGCGCTACGACGAGTTTGAAGCCTTCCTGTCCTGGCTGGCCGAGATAATCCGCCAGGAGCAGGTTGATGCTCTGCTCGTTTCCGGAGATGTTTTTGATACTAGCACCCCAAGCAACCACGCCCAGGAACTCTATTACCGGTTCCTGTGCCGGGTTGCCGCCTCCTCTTGCCGTCATGTTGTCGTGATCGCAGGCAATCATGACTCTCCTTCGTTTTTGAATGCCCCAAGGGAGCTGCTGCGGGCCCTCAACGTCCATGTGATCGGTTCAGTAACGGAAAATTATGAAGACGAGGTCTTTCTTCTGAAAAATCCGGAGGGAACACCGGAACTTATAGTTTGTGCTGTCCCGTATCTCAGAGATCGTGATATCCGGGTGGCGGAAGCCGGTGAAAATATTGATGACAAAGAGAGAAAGCTGATCGAGGGTATACGTACCCACTATCTTAAGGTATGCGGGATAGCTGAACAAAAACGCAAGGAGCTTGATGCCCGGATACCTTTCATCGCCACAGGACATCTCTTTACTGCCGGGGGACAAACAGTAGATGGCGATGGCGTTCGCGAATTATATGCAGGATCACTTATACATGTGTCTGCCGGAATTTTCCCGGATTGCATAGATTATCTGGCTTTAGGACATCTTCATGCTCCTCAGAAGGTTAATAACTCCGATGTCATGCGTTATAGCGGAGCTCCTCTGCCGATGGGTTTTGGAGAAGCAAAGCAGGATAAAAGTGTATGCCTTGTTGAGTTTACAGGCAAAGAGACCTCGGTATCACTTATCAAGATACCTGTCTTCCAGAGTCTTGAGCGCATACGAGGTACCTGGGAAGAAATATCGGCCCGGATTCTTGTACTTTCTTACACCCAAAGCAAAGTCTGGCTGGAAGTCGTTTATGAAGACGAAAAAGTAATAGGTGATCTTCGCGAACGCTTGGAAATTGCTGTTTCAGGCACTGAAATAGAGATTTTGCGGATCAAGAACAACCGGATTATCGAGCGCGTGCTAAATCAAATCAACGATAACAAAACCTTGGATGACTTAAACGTAAATGATGTGTTTGATCGTTGTCTGGCACTTCATGATGTGCCGGAAGAACAGAAACCGGAATTGCTTCGTGCCTATCAGGAAGCAATCACATCTCTTTATGAAGATGACAGCCGGGCAGAATAAAGAGGTGAATGATGCGGATACTCCAGGTACGTTTTAAGAATTTGAATTCACTTGCCGGTGAATGGGAAATTGATCTAACACACCCGGCCTTCGCATCCGACGGAATATTTGCCATTACGGGCCCGACCGGCGCGGGCAAGACGACAATCCTCGATGCTATCTGCCTGGCTCTTTACGGGCGCACACCACGTCTCAATAAGGTCACCAGGAGCGGAAATGAAATCATGTCACGTCAAACCGGTGAGTGTTTTGCCGAGGTGACCTTTGAAACTCAAGCCGGACGATTTCGCTGTCACTGGAGCCAGCACCGGGCTCGCAAAAAGCCCGACGGAGAACTTCAATCCCCCAAACACGAAATTGCCGATGCTGACTCAGGTAAAATTTTCGAAGCGAAGATTCGTGGCGTTGCCGAGCAGATTGAAACGGCAACCGGCATGGATTTCGACCGTTTCACCCGATCCATGCTGCTTGCCCAGGGTGGCTTTGCGGCATTTCTGCAGGCAGCTCCCGATGAACGCGCCCCTATTCTGGAACAAATCACAGGAACGGAGATTTACAGCCGGATTTCCATTCGGGTCCATGAACGCAGGTCTGAGGAGCGAAATAAACTTGAAACCTTGCAGGCTGAACTTAAAGGAATGCAGCTTTTAAACGAAGAAGATGAAAAGCAATTAAAATCAGACCTTGAACACAAGATCCTTAACGAAAACAACGTGAGTCAACAGATCACACAGAATAATCAGGCAATTTCATGGCTGGATAACATTGTAAGCCTTGAAAAAGAGCTTTGTATAATTGATGAGCAGAAACAAAATTGGCTCACACGTCAGAAAGCGTTTTTGCCTGAACTTGAAAAGCTTAATCGTGCAAACCAGGCTCTGGAATTAGCGGGCGAATTTGCCGTACTCACATCACTTCGCTGCGAACAGGAAGCAGATAGTCAAAGCCATAGCAAATGTCTGCAAACACTTCCCGAAAACAATGCAGAAGTAAAGCTATCCGAAGATACCCTCAAAACAGCTGGTGTAAATCTGGAAAAGAAGAAAATCGAGCAAAAAGCAATGCTGCCCGTTATCCGGAAAGTGCGTGAGCTTGATCTTAAGCTTCGGGAAAAAGAAACCCCGATCAAAACAACCGGGGATTTAATAGCAGAGCTGGAAAAATCGATAGCTGACCTTCGCTTAAAAAATGGTAAGGATTTAAAGTCTTTTAAATCAAAGAAGAATGCTCTCGAAGAGATTTTGCAGCATCTTGCTGATACCAAAACGGACGAAGGGCTTGTAGAAAACCTTGCCGTAATCCGGAGCCGGTTTGATGCGCTGAAAGATCTGAATGAAAGGCATCTCGTCAAGATAAAAGAGCTTGCCGAGGCTGAGACGAAAAAGGCTGAGGCCATTAAAGCATGGAGCAAACAGGAGGCAAATCTTAAAGCAGGGAAAAACGAACTCGACACCATTCTTAACGCTCTTGATAAAAAACAGACCGAACTGAATAAAGTTCTTGCCGGTCGGGAGATCGCAGACTGGCGAAATATATTTTCGGAACTTAAAGAGAAAAAAGCCCTCCTGGAAAAACTAAGTGAGTCGGTTCAGTCTCTTACTGAAACAAGACGCGTGCTCGACGTACTCATTTCCCGCCATGAGCCACTTTCTGCAGAAAAGGATTTGATAGCTCAACAGCTTCAGACGCAAACCGAAAAGGTTACTGTCCTTGAACGGGAAATGCACCTGCTTGAAACACAACTTTCTCTGCATAAAAAAATCCGGGATTTTGAAAATGCCCGGCAGCAACTTGAAGACGGACAAACATGTCCTCTTTGCGGCGCAATTGAACATCCGTTTGCCAAAGGAAATATCCCAGTCCCGGATAAAACAACCGCAGAGCTTAAACTGGTAAGAGCCGGTCTGAAAAAAGCAAATGACTCCGTTTCGGATATGAAAGTAAAACAAGCCCAAACCCAGAAAGAACTGGAGCAAATTGCCACCAGGAAAAAGGAATGCACTGAATGGATACTAACAGCACAAGACAGGATACATCTGGGACTTTCAGCTCTTTTTGTTGAAACTTCCGGCCAGGATCCGGAAAGCTTCCTGCCCGCTTTGCAGAAGGAGAACAAAGAGAATCTCGACAGTGTATCAAAAATTATTCAGAGCTCCGAAGGATTCGAAAAAGAGATTGTATCTTTGCTCAAGTCCCATGAAAAGATAAAAGAAGCAGTATTAAGCTCTGAACGCAATACTCAGACCTCAAACCACAGGAAGGACTCTGCCGAACAGGCCGTTGAAAGGGCACAAAAGGATACTGAACTACTCGCTGCCTGGTTAGTTAAAACACAAGATGAAGTACTGCAAGATATTTTACCATACGGGATCAAGAGCTTGTCTGCGGATACTCTTGATCTGATACGGCTTGAATTAAAATCCCGCCGTGATCTGTGGCTTGCAAAGCAAAAAGAAAAGATTGCGCTCGAACAGCAAATTTCCACTTTAAAGCTTCAGACACAACATCAGGCGGAACAAATCAACAAGTCTGAAACTGAGCTAAAAAAACAGCAGGATGCATACAGCACCTTGCTGCGTGAACTTGAAACCCTTGCCCATGAACGGCGTGAGCTGTTTGGCCACAAGAATCCTGACGATGAGGAAACCCGCCTGTCTGCGGCAATTGAAGATGCCGAAAAGGATATAGATGCTACCCGTCAGCTTCTCAATAAAGCAACACAAAAACTCGGCAAATTAAAAAACCGGATTGAAGAGTTAGAAAAATCGATAACTGCCAGGGCAGAACGATTGAAGACAGTTGAAGAGGCCTTTGGAGCTAGGCTTGGCACGTTTGGCTTTACAGATGAAGCTTGCTATCTGACAGCCTGTTTGCCGGAAGATAAGCGCAAAAACCTGATGCAACAAGCTATGCTGCTTGAAAACGAGCAAACAAAGCTTGAAACAAGAAGAAAGGATAAATCGGAGCTTCTGGAAACACAAAGACAAAAACAGGTAACGGATTTGTCCCGCGAGCAGATATGCAAGACTATAGATGACCTCGTAATTTGCCACAAGGAACTTCAGCAGGAGATCGGCGGCATACGCCAGAAACTCAAAGACAACGACAGCATAAGACAAAAGCAACAAGAAAAATCCATGGCAATCGATGCGCAGAAACGTGAAAGCTCACGATGGGATATATTGCATGAACTTATCGGTTCGGCTGACGGGAAGAAGTATCGCAACTTCGCTCAGGGTCTTACGTTTGAAATGATGATAGGACATGCAAACCGGCAACTGCAGAAAATGACGGATCGTTATCTTCTGATCAGAGATGATTTACAGCCTTTAGAACTCAATGTGGTCGATAACTACCAGGCAGGCGAAATCCGCTCAACCAAGAATCTGTCCGGCGGCGAAAGCTTTATTGTCAGCCTTTCCTTAGCACTTGGTCTTTCCCATATGGCCAGCAAAAACGTACGCGTTGACTCGCTCTTTCTTGACGAAGGTTTTGGCGCTTTGGATGAAGAAATTCTGGACACTGCTTTGGAGACACTGTCCGGATTGCAGCAGGATGGTAAATTAATCGGCGTGATTTCGCACGTACTGGCGCTTAAGGAGCGCATCAACGCCCAGATACAGATCATCCCTCAAACAGGCGGAAGAAGCGTGATCAGTGGTCCGGGATGTGGAAGATCAAATCACAGAGCTAATGCCTGATTCAATTCCAATATTCAGTATTCAGATGTGATAACAGCGGATATCAAATAAACGTCTATCATCTGTTATGCGTTGGTAATTTTCTTCTGTTTTTCTCATTTCTTTTCCTATAGCTGAATATATTATTCAAAAACTATAAGTCCGTTCAAGAAGACAAAAAATACAACTATACGTAACTATCTATTCCCATTAGAATGTTTATTGTTAGCATACTACTGTGCTTTCATGGCAAATTCTCAAAGTCGTCCAGGTCCTTATGTCGCCCACTTGCTTTTTTATTTATCTTTAATTGTTTCAAACTTATTATGTTTACTTCAATACCGTCAATTTCATCAATGACTCTTTGCTGGAAACATTCATCAAATTCAACTCCTGAAATTGTGGTTAATACTTCAATTCGCATAGGTGCAATCCCCATACGTACGATACTATTTTCTTTAAGGAACAATTCTTTTGTCAATTGTGGCGTATCAAAGCCAAACTCCTTTAAGGCTGAGATCATTTGCTCCGCAGTCTTAGGATCAATTGCTATCCAAACATCCAAATCATTCGTTGCCCGTGGATATCCATGATAACCAACTGCATATCCGCCAATTAATAAATACTTGATATTTTTATCTTTCAGTAAATTCAAGAACTCTTTGAAGTCTGGCGGTAGCACTATTTCCATAATTAATCCTTCTCAATATTTCGATATGTCGGATTCTATCTATCGGGGTCTTCGAAAGCCAATAATCCTTATCACTGGATTGATCGGATAGTGAGATAACCGAAAGCATTTTTTTGTCCAACTTTATATCAATTAATTTATTTTCCATTAAATTTACCTTCTTTATTTACACGCCAACGAGGCGCCGAATAGTCACCCCATAAAGGTCATAGATAAATGCTGTCTTCAGCGCCTTCTTCACAACTTCCGCAACATTGTCTTTGCTGATTCCGCGCTTTTTACAATAACCCGACTGTATCCAATCAGAAAGATTCTTTGTCCCTTTGCTTGAATTGCATGCAACGCAACATCGGGCGATATTCTTACGAGTGACGATACTTGCGTCGTTTATGATGTGTTCCCAAGTTGCGACAGCTTTTCGGGGGCCACGTGGAGGCATCCGCTCAATCATTTGGATACCACAATAGATACAAGCCTTATCTCGTTCCTTCACTTCCTCTTCGAGCCAGTCAGGGATTCCCCAACGATTCATATGCTCTCCTAATTGCACGCATAACATATCATTATTTAGTTTTCTGAATAATATCAAAAACTATAAATCCGGTCAAGAAGACAAAAAATACAACTAAATGTAACTATCCATTCTCATTAGAATGTTTGCACTGGCTGATATTGCTTTTGCAAAGGTATTAACCAAGCACTAGAGCCACTTTCAAAACGTTTCAGTTTGGTCAAGGTCAAGGCGGATGAAAATTTTAACCGCAGGAATACATGGAGTATTTCGAGGATTAAAATTTTCACCCAACGCAGAGATCGGCCAAAATGGGACGTTTTGAAACTGGC
>JAHIFE010000132.1 GCA_018901125.1 Pseudomonadota bacterium
AAACACCCAAACCGTCATGCCGGACTTGATCCGGTATCCAGAACCCAATGGAATTACTGGTTTCCGGCCTTCGCCGGAATGACAAAAGTGGAGTTTTCCAGCTTTTTACATGTCTATGAAATCTAAATGCGGTTACCCTGCGCTATATAACCTATGAGATTGTTTTGCTTCGCACACAATGGCAAGTTCTTCAATGGACTTTTTACAAGTCCATTGAAGAATATTAGATTTAATAGATAGGCTTTAATTCAACTCTGCGGTTCTTTGACATTCCTTCCGCAGTATCATTGGGTGCAGCCGGGACAGAATATCCAAATCCTTTGGCTGTAAGTTTTTCACGATCTATCCCTTTTCCCGCAATATATTCCAGAACCGATTTAGCCCTGTTTTCCGAAAGCTTCTGATTGTATTTTTCAGTTCCGCGAATATCGGTATGTCCCTGAACTTCCAGCTTCATGTCCGGGTTCTTTTTAATAATGCCTACTACATTATCTAAAATCGGAAAATATTGAGAAACTATATTCCATTTTTCCGTATCAAAATATACTCCTTCAAGTATCCAGCATCCCCTGCTATCAACAGTGGCGCCTTTTGGAGTGTTCGGGCATTTGTCAAGATCGTCATATACTCCATCACCATCGCTGTCTGTTCTGGGTGGTTCAACTGCTTTAGGTGGTTCTTCCTCTTTAGGTTGTTCTTCTACTTGTGCTGGTTCTTCTACCGCTTTAGGTGGTTCTTCAGCTTTAGGTGTTTCCTCCACTTTAGGTTTTTCCTTTTCACCACCGAATAAAAAGGATACACCAACTGTGCATAATAAATTATTTTGGGATTCATCCTTTCCAAGAGATCCATAAGGAAGAACGTGTCTTACATCCCCACGCAATGCGATATCATCTGTAAGAAAGTATTTTAATCCGGCTCCGTAATTAAATAAAAAATCATTTTCCGAACTTCCTCTGCTTGGATCTAATGTAATTCCTCCAACACCAACTGCAAGATAAGGAACGAGTTTGCCAAAGCTTGTTATATTGTACAGTGCATCCAGTTTATAAAGATAACCACTCACTTCAGAATCTTTAAAATCTTTGCGGTCGGAATCGATATAATTAATTGATCCTTCCACAGCCCAGTTTTTAGTGATGCTATATCCAAGATTTATACCGGATGTAATTCCATCATCTAAGTTTTGGTTCCCTTCAAAAAAGTACCAGCCGATATTTGGTGTAACTGTAAATGCACCTTGTCGATCTTCGGCAATACCTGATGTCATAAATAAGGTTAGTAATAAGAAAACAGAAACTGTAAGCGTTAAACAATTTTTTTTCATTTAATTCCTCCTTTATTGATAATTTGTTATTATATAAAATACTTAATAAAGCACATGATTTTGAAGCCAAAATCTAAAAAAAGTTAACCTGCTATGAATATGCTGTTTTATAAGGATTTGGATAGTCGCTCAGTTTTCCGGTGATCTGCTTGAGTTTATCTTTCACTTGGTGAAACTTGCCTTTCCCTCGTTCTTCGTGCCGGGTTTCTCATAAAACTCCTCCATCCCCTCAGGTTGGAATACGGTGTGGAATTTCATTTCAAAGGGCTTTTCGAGAAGGTTCATCGCACCCCGGAACACCATAAAATGCTCCGACTTCAGGTGGGTTACAAGGTTCGCCTGGGTATCCCATTCTTCAAGAAGAAAAAGCAGATTATCATTGTCGATACTCCGGCAGAAGTCACAACGCCGGCATCCTTTCTCCATCCTTATAGAACCGGACAGTGAAACAATCGCCTGGGAAAGCTCCATGCGCTTCTCAGCAAGAACATTCATTCGTATAATTAAGAGAATCATAAAAATGCTTTATAGCAAATAGCCTGCCAATGCCGGAAGTAGAAGGATAAACTTGGATTTATCCTTTAATAACGTTGGTTTGTATTTACAGAAGAGAACAGCCTAAAAAAATGAAACGATGCATTTACCTCAATATTTGGCGGAACCTCAATATACTGTGGGATAATTTAGGGAGAGCCGGACAGTGAGCATTCAGTATTGCAAGCTGATAGTCAGGTTTAGCGTTCTACCGTTGTACCGGAAACTGCCGGCTATTGTATCAACATACCAGCCGGCAGTGATCATACAGTCTCTTTGTTCCTGGACTCGGACTACCCGATGGTCATCTGGTTCTTTACACTCTTTACACCGTTTACGTCATTGACGAACTTGGCGTATTCGGTCGTCAGATCCTTTTGCGCCTGGCTGGTTGCTTCGCCTTGCAGGGTGACGATTCCGTCTTTAGTGCTGACCTCCGTAATGGCGCTCACGTTCCGATTAAACAGGGGGCATGACCACTTCATTCTCCTTTGAACTTTGAGGCAGCACTGTGAAAGGCCGCTTTGACTTCATCCCATGCCTTTTCTGCGCCTGTCTTCAGGTTTTCCCATGCCTCATCCCCGGAGGTTTTCAAATCGTGCAGCTTTGTTGCGGCCTCATCTTGCTTGAGCTGCAAGGCTTCGATGGTTTTGTAGTATTCGATCTTCGCCTCGGCCTTGCTCTTACCAGCCTTGGCTTTTAACAGATCGATCTGTGCATTCCATTCATCTAACTGCGCATCGAACTTTTCTTCGTATGCTTTTCGTTTATCCTTCATAGCAACCTCTTCAACTTTTAAATGATTTGCTTCCAATCAGTCCTTTTTGTTTCGCATAACCAGCAATACGATGCCGCTCACGAGCGCAACAGCTCCCACAAGCGGCGGAAGCGGAAATGTTTTTGTCTTTTCAGCAGTCACCTGGAGAGGACCGAGATCGACAACTTTCTCTCTGGTAGTGTAAGTGATGCCCTGATACGCAAAGGTCACGACCCCAGCAACAATGAGTATGATGCCTGCCAGTGTATTCGTTTTCATTTTGTTCCTCCTTTCAATCCTTCAATCTGGCCGGGGAAAACCTTCTTTTATCCCAAAGGTTTTCGCCCCTGAATGATATTGACCAGCACCATTATAATGGCAATTACCAGAAGGACGTGGATGAATCCACCCATCGTGTAACTACTTACTAACCCCAGCAACCACAGAACTATCAGTATTACAGCAATTGTCCACAACATTTGAGTCTCCTTTCCAGCTTGACAAAGGTCCAAGAGTGCATCGCATCGTTGCGCCAAGCTTCCGGACCTTTGCATACATCAGGGATTGTTTCAGGTGAAGCGTGTCGAACCTTCGACTTGATTCCGGTTCATCTGATTATTATTTACACCCTATGAGATAGGTGTCTGCTATTCACGTTCGATATAGATATAAGCCTCTTATTATAGTCGTGTGAAACTGTTGTCATTATAGTTTTTATCCTGTTTTTCTTCCTCCACTCTTCCAGGCTTTTCGTATCGAGGGTTATGACGATTCAACTCGATTCCCAGATTGTGTCGCCGAGATGGGACTATCTCAGCATATGAGGAGGGAGTTCGCGGAATCCTCAGGCCCAGTGTGCGTAAGGTCTTATCACTCACCGTAGAATGATACGATGGATGATCTGCTACAGTAATAGTATAAAGTGGAAAGATATCTTCCGACAAAGTTTCCTGCCACCCAAGAAATTCTGCATCTGAATCCGAACCGGATGGATCTTCTGTTTGTTCAAACATATTAGTTTCCATTTGCATTGAATTATCCAATTGTCTTGTATTGGTAAATGTAATAGCAAAGAGCCTGCCAATGCCGGAAGTAGAAGCATAAAATTGGATATATCATTTAATAACAAGTAATTAGAATAATAATAGTGAGCAGCAGAAAAGTCTGAAATGACTCGTTTTGCCTCAATATTTGGCTGAACCTCAGCATATTGAGGGATTTTTTGAAGGGAAGTGGACAATCTAATACAGAATATAAGTCCACCTTACATTAAAATAGTCTAATGGTTCAGCATGTTATTGAAAATACAGTATGTAAGGCATATTTTTTGCTTGTAAATAGCCTATTCGGTAGTCAGAATCTTTATCAAACCATCTAAAGAAAGGAAAAAGCGATGAAAAACATTTCTAAGGAAATGAGGCAGATTATGGATAAACGAATGGTATCTAAAATGAAGCACAAGTTTTTGATTCTATTTGTAGTAGCGGCATTGACCGCGCTTCTTTACCCTCCCTTGGCATCAGCCACGCCAATACTGGGGACTGCACAAAGCTTCGCGGTTCTGGGTGCTTCGACGGTGACCAATACCGGGTCTACCAACATGTACGGAGACATAGGTCTCTATCCGGGAACGTCGATCACCGGGCTTGGCGGCATCACGATTACGGGAACTGCACACCAAACTGATGCGGTTGCACAGCAGGCTCAGGTTGATTCCCTCACTGCGTACACCACGCTGGCAGGGTTGTCGGTCACTTCCGACCTGACAGGTCAAGACCTGGGTGGACTCACGCTCACGCCGGGTGTCTATTCTTTTGGCTCGTCGGCTCAGTTGACAGGAGCGCTCACTCTCGATTTCCAGGGCAACCCCGATGCGGATTTCGTCTTCCTGATTGGGACTGCGCTCACGACCGCAAGCAATTCTGTTGTCAATGTTATCAATGGTGTTTCATCTGACGGCATATACTGGAGGATTGGCAGCTCCGCAACTCTCGGCACCAGCACAGTATTCGCAGGGAACATTATCGCAGATCAGAGCATCACTCTGAACACGACGGCAAAAATTCTATGCGGCAGAGCCATCGCGCTAAATGGTGCAGTGACGATGGATACCAATACAATCTCCAACAATAACACCGCCGAAGACTATGGTAGCGGCCGCTCCGACTTCGGCAGTTACGGCTTCAGCGGGGGCAGCGCGGCGGCGGTCCCGGAACCCTCAACCATGCTCCTCCTTAGTACCGGGCTGACTGGATTGGTTGCATTTAGAAAAAGGGTCAGGAAAGCTTAATATAAGCTATTGTGAAGACAAAAAAACGAAAGGGCGAATATTCGCCAAGAATATTCGCCAAGAAATCAATAGCTCAAATTCGTAGGCCCAGGGTAACCGCATTTAGATTTCATAGACATGTAAAAAGCTGGAAAACTCCACTTTTGTCATTCCGGCGAAGGCCGGAAACCAGTAATTCCATTGGGTTCTGGATACCGGATCAAGTCCGGCATGACGGTTTGGGTGTT
>JAHIFE010000133.1 GCA_018901125.1 Pseudomonadota bacterium
AATTACCCGGAGCATGGTGGAAAGAAAAAAACGCTGAACACATGCTTGCATTAAGAATAATTCGAGAGAATGACGAATGGAATAAATACTGGGAATGTAGTAAAGCTGCATAAATATTCCCCAACAGTTTTAATTACACCCTCCATAAGTTTTAATTTTGTTTTTCTTTGTTTTGTATGATATTATTTTAACATGTAATATAATATCGAATATTTTGCATTAACAAGTGAGCCATTTTCAAAACGTTTCAGTTTGGTCAAGGTCAAGGTGGGTGAAAATGGGACGTTTTGAAACTGGCTCAAGCATATAAGCTTATTATACTGTTAGCTATGTGGATCATAATCAATTACTTACTAAAGGATTTCATGTCCTCTCATGTTAGATACTGAACAAACCCGGAAAGATATAAATGCAATAAAGGCCGCTTTTAGTGCCATTGAGCTGAAAGGTTCCCTTGAACAGATTTTTGAACTGATTGCGGGGTTCGAAAAAGAGACCGCTCAATACACGGCGTTGCCCCATTTAGATGCAATCATCAAATGGCATAAAAATCTCTTTTTCCAGAAAGCATATCTGTTTCAACGTGCCGAGGAACTACTGGAAGAAGCTTTGGACACCATTGAAGGACATAAAGAACCTCTATTTCAAAAATGGAGGGTGAAGATATATCTCTCTCTGGGATATGTTCACAGGGCCCAATGGAACTATCTGGATGCCGAGTTCTATCTCACTTTTGCCCTAAAACAGGCAGAATCCCTCCCTGAACTTAATAAATTTCTGGGTGAAATCTATTCAGGTCTCAGTCAGGTTTGCCTTTTTCTGACACGACACTACCAGGCCAATCAATATGCCGCCTTAGAAAAAAAGGTGTGTTCTGAAAACTATATTGCAGATCCATCCAGTGAAAGCAGCAGTATTATCTATGCTTATGCATTAGTCAACCGGAGTCGTATCAAACGGCTTTTAGAAATGGTTGAACAGGAAAATCTCAAAGACCTTGATGAAGCTGTTGCTCTGGCCTCCCGATTCAGTAATGAGAAATGTAAAATACTGTGCGATCTTGAAATGGCGGAGGTTAAATTCAGTGTTAATCATGTAGGCCAGGCGTTGGACATGGCACTGGAGCTTGAGTCGGGCTTGAAGGAACACGGGATGCTCCAGGAGAGTCTGCAGGCCGGTCTTTTGGCAGCAAAGGCATATCGCAAACTCCATGATTATGAAACTGCCGAGAATAAAGTCAATGAAATACTTCATATGGCTAAAAACCATTATTTGCAGTTAGGACAAATTATCGCGGATTCCCTTTATGAGTTGGGATTAACCTATTTTCAGACAGATCAGGAGAAAAAAGCCTATAACTGTTTTCGTGAATCCGCTAAAACGGGTATGGTGCTCGGCATCAAAAGCATAATTATCCGTGCCTTTGATGCTGCAAAAAATATCGATAAATATACGGCCAGGGAACTTTTGACATCCAATCTGGCTTACCAGGACGCCACTTTTGTGAAAAACAGTCTGAGCCGTGAGTTTAACCCGTTTAAAAATACCAGGACAAAAACACGGCTTTATGCCACCACACTTTTTATAGATATCGTGGGCTTCAGTCACTTGATGAAAAAGTCGGATGAAAGCATGACCATTCAGATGGTGGATGAATTCATTGACCGTATGTCTTTGATCATCTATCAGAATCACGGATATATTGACAAGTTTCTTGGAGACGGTTTTATGGCCATATTTGAACATGGCCTGACCGTATCATCCGAAATGGTGATGAATGCCATCCGTTCAGGTATCGACATTTATCGGGCTTTGAAACATAAAAACAGGAAGCTTGGAACCGTTTATGGGGAAGATAGCAAGATCAATGTCCGGATCGGTATCAGTACCGGAGAAATTTTTGCAATGATTTTAGGTAATTATATCAAAACAGAGTTCACCTATTTAGGCAATTCTGTCAACCTTGCATCAAAACTGGAGAGCCATGCCAAAAATCAATGCATGCTGATTGACGAAGAGACACAACAACAGGCCGGCAATCGTATCTTGTCGGAACCTGAAACCATAATCATTCCCGGCCTTGGTGAAACAAATGTCCACAAGGTGCTCCGCCTTGCCCGGATGAGAGAACGACCGGCGATACATTCCGGGAAAGCACCGCTGACCTGAAATAAATAACTAATGACCTATACCACTAAATTTGCCTACGAAATATCGTCGTTTGATGTAATGTTCCGAATTCTTTTTGAAATGCATTGATACCCACTTCTTTGAGTCCTCAAACAAATCCTGTGGTTTCCACGTATTTAGTGCCGCTGAACCGAATTGATTGATATGTCGCTTTACCGATTCCCGGAACCGGTGATGTGCGAATACCCGCATGAATTCTCCAAAATAGATATCTGCAACACGAGTATCGCCTCGGATGAGCACCATGTTTTCGTCGTTGGCATTCACGCTGGATTCGCTGAAGTTGGCGGAACCGGTTAGAGTGATAGGCTTGTCGCCCAATGGGTCTATGAGCATGAACTTTGTATGTATCCAGTTAACATTGACACCGATGCCGCGGCCTTCTTTGTGCCAGCCGTCGATACAGTCAACGAAAATATTGTTGCCCAGCGCCATGCCAATATTCGGGAATCGACGAATGCGTTCGATATCGGAAATGGCGGCGGCGCGAGAAATTGCATTCCCTCCATTGACGTATTTGTCCAGCATGGCAAATCGCAACACGCCATCGTTCTTGTCAAACACCGGGCGGAAATCTTTGACGATGCCGAAAGGAAAGGTCATAAACAAAGGCTTGGGGTCATTGGCCAGTTCGATCCACCATTTGAAAACGCCGCTGCCGCGATGCGGGGAAAAGATCGGTGTCAACACCTCTGACTCATCGTCCGGCGGCAGGGTGTTATCGGCTTCTGCCCAGTTCTTGATGTCGCCAATTGGAGGGTCGTCCTTGAGTTCGTCCCAATATTCCAGAAAGCATTTGGCCAACCCAGCATCGTGAATGACGTGCCCGACATTGAGTTGACCATACAAGGCATTGCGGCTTATGTTGGTAGAACCGGTCCAGACGGAAACGGGTTTACCGTTCTTGCTTAGTACGATGAACTTGTTGTGCATCAGCTTTGCGTTAGTGCGAGGAAAGCAAATACCTTTGATCTGTGTGTCAGCGATCGCCTGACTGTTTGTATTACCTGTGTAATCATCCAATCCGTGGTATATAATCTTTACATCCGCGCCTGCCTGCCTGGCTGCCTTAAAAGCTGCCAACACGTCCGGCCATGGCTTTTCTTCCGGCAGGTGCAGCTCATATATCGCGGCGTGCAGGCTATAAGAATTGTCTTTTGCCTTGGCAATAAAGTTCAGCAGCGCCGGGACAAGATCGCGCCCCAGCCATGCATAGGCCGGCTCTCCGGCCTCGTCTAGAGTCTGACCCAGGAAGCGCTTTATAAAGGCCTGTGAGGCGATGGCACCGCGGTTGAAATGCACTTCGTGCTTGACGCCGCCTAATGGCTCTGTGTCGATGTGTACGGAAGTCGCCGCTTTTTCCTTTAGTGCACCCGCTTTACCGTACATCGGAATGACACGGTAACAATAGCTGTATCCCGGTTTAGCCGTATAATCCGCCCACTGGAATGCCTGGAAGGGATGCTCATGGCTGCTGGCATCTTCAAACCCGGTGGATGGGCGGACGCTTGGAAAAGTCTTATTTCCCCGCAGCCAGATGGTTTCGTCTTCGTTTAGATCTGTGCGTTGAATTGCAAACCCCATCAGCCCCTTCGTATCCGGCTTTTTCATGTCGAACGCAAGAAAGATAACGTACGTTCCGCTGATTGCCCTTACATTTACAAGTCCTGACGCTGTATTACGCATGAGCTTCCTCCAATGGCCTGTATGTGGAAAGTCATATAACAATAAAAATCAGCTGGGGCTGCCCGGGGCTAATTCGCCGAGGGTACCAATTCGCCGGATTGGTTTATTATCCGGTTAATTATGTTATTATTGTTTTCATAATTCAACCATTTATTTTTGTCATGGATTCTAAAATTCAAACCATCTTTACTTAGCCAAAGAAGATCTTTATTCCAATAATGTCCTTTTTCTATTTTTGTCTTCCATAAGACATTACCCTGGTTGTTTAGATATAAAACTTCTAAATTATGTCTTTTATATTCAAATGTACTGATTAAAACAAATCCGCCTTCATCATACCATCCCCAATTTGCAAAAACCAAATATTTGCCATTATCAGAGATATTTACTAAACCCGGATATGATGGAAGTTTTTTTGTCCAAAGTAGCCGGTCACTTTTCTTTAAAGTACATTCACAAGGATTTATATCAGGATAGCCAAGAAGTTTTATTTGGGCAGAATAGATTTTGCTGGAAGAAAAATATTCATTTATTGATCCAACTTCCGGTGGCCTGCGTTTTGAATAAGAAGACTGATGAGCCACTTTCAAAACGTTTCAGTTTGGTCAAGATCAAGGCGGGTAAAAATTTTAACCGCAGGAATACATGGAGTATTTCGAGGATTAAAATTTTTGCCCAACGCAGAGATCGGCCAAAATGGGACGTTTTGAAACTGGCTCTGATGAAAACAATAAATTATTGCTATTAATAAGATTGTTATCTTCTTTTTCATATAATTAACGACCTGCGTCTACAGGTGACGCCACACAAACTTGCCGCATCAGCGCCTCCAAGTTTCTATCCATATAATGCATGAAATTGTTGTGAGGTTTTTTAATTTCAGAAGATTACTATCATGTCTTGCCGGCTTCTCTTTCTTCCCGAATCTCTTTTTAAGCTATGCGTAATGCTGAGATCGGCCAAAATAGGACGTTTTGCAATTGGCTCACTTTTTTAAATAAAAGAAAAATGATTAATCCCGCTGGAAATATTAACAAACAAGTATAATTCTCCTGTGCATTATTATTACTACTTATAGAAAGTTTACTTGGCTGATTATCTCTTTTTGTTCAATCAAGAATGTTATCTCATCTTGCTGGGCATGGTCTCTGATAGGCTCAATCCGTGATACAGGGAAACCGTCTGAGGTCTTTTTATATTTCCATTCAATGATGAAACCGGGCACAATAGCATACGACAAATCTCCGGAACCGCAGCAAGAGTTGTAGATTACGCAGTAACCCAATAAGTAGAAAATCTCACGGTCATGGAAAGGATGGCGAATTTCCTCCGTCAGGACATAGGAGCCCGCAAGGGCAACGAATTCGTCATTCAAACCGGTGTGAACATAGTCCATTAATACTGATTTCCGTTCCATATCACCTCGCTGGGGTATCCTGCTAATCAGCCGCGCGGCTTTTTGCGTCGACTGAATTAGCCTTGTTAGCCGTTTGCTGGTTACATCTTATTCTGTGGTATTCCCGCAAAGCGGATCATAAGCTTGTGCGGTGACTATCTTGTATTTTTATGACCTGTTCATCGTTGACTCCGGCTTTTCCGGCGAAGTCGGGCCAACGGCGAACGGCTTTAATGACGTGTTGAATCATCTGTTCTGCATGTGCCTTTTTTATGTCAGCCGCCCTGGCGAGGGCGATCAAGTCCTCATGTTCAAACCTATCTCGCTTACCATTAAGGCTCATCTGGTGCTGACTCGTCCACTCGCCACTGGGATTCCACGCGTAGGAAATATCGAAGGCCGGCGACAGGCGCCATTCACCCCGTCGATTCATGATGAAAGCTATGTTCTTTATATGATCATCACAATTCCGTCCGACTACATTAAAAATGGCGCGCAGCACCTGTTGATCCATGTCCTTTCGAGAAAGTCCCATCCTCCGAATGACTTGGATCGCCTGCTCGTACGAATAGCTCGCAGGTTGCTTGTAGTCATAATGAGCAATAGCGCCCAAGGACTGCATGTGCAATTTCCTACCATTCGCAGACCTATCAAACCTTTTCGTCATAAAATGGCTACGGCCACCTTCATGGTGAAGGCGGCACGTCGTCATCTCGATACCGGCCTCGACGGCCATTAGGTGATAGGCATACTCGATTTTGCCATAGCCCTTCGGAGTGGCGACTTCTGTATCGCTACTGCTGGTGATTCCATCAAATTTCATTATCCAATACTCAAAGCCCGTTCCCGCATCAACTTGGCCTGACCTGAATTCGTTGGTTTCTTTATTCCAAGCGAGAATCGCCTTAGCCCGGGCTCCACCTGCTGAAGTCCCGACTCGGAGAATATCATTGATTGCTTCTCGGTCGTTGTCAGCGGAGAAAATGCCACCGGATTTGGCACGTTCATCAAGGATCTGGTTTGCCAGGCCGACGAGACTTGCTACTTCAACTGCTCGCTTGCTGGTTGATGGTCCGAGTGTTGCTGGTTGATATTCGAGAGCCCCCATGCCTCGACTGCCGACATAGCAGAGGCGTTCCACTGGATGGAAACTCGCTGCGGTTCGTCCCTGTGAAGCAAGCCAGGCGTCAATAATCGCATTGCCGTATTTGTCTGGAAGTGAGTCTGCAACCAATCCAGGCAATCCTTTAAAGGTGTTCCGCGCAAGCGCCGGGAACTCATAGGGGAACTCGCCAAGCGGCATCATGATTGGTGCCAACTGTATCCCGCTGTGAAGGAAGTCAGGCGCGTATTGGAAGACCCCAATCTCCCTGTCTTCAAGCCAAGTAATGGCACCGATTATACTGCCCCACAGAACAACGCGCGCATCATTATTCATCATCGTCCTTCCCGTCACCCCACGACCAACTTGAGAGTTCATCAATAGCTTTAGCAGGACGTGCGCGCTGACGCTCTCCGGCGCTCATGCCAACCCGTTCGATTGGTCTCACGCTCGGATCCGGCAATAGGGCTTCAAGGTTTTGTTGTATGCTAAGCGCCATCAGAATTCGAATGAAAGTATCCATGGAAACACCTTGGCCCTTTTCAAGCCGTCCGATGGTTCTCAGCGAGACGCCTGCTTCTTCAGCGAGTTGTGCTTGGGTTATGTTACGGGAAAGCCGTATGCTTTCCAAGCGCTTGCAGAGGGCGGCTTCGATTTGATTACTTGTTGCTAATGCAAAATCGATATTATAAGACATATATTGCTTACTATCCTCAAATATAATTGTTAATAAGCAATATATTACATATTAAATGACAAGTCAAGTATAATTATGTAAATGGCAATTTATTGCTATTTATTTGGGAAAGATACAATTTAGCGGAAATATATTACTGGTTATTCCGTGTCAGCATGGCCACTTGTTAAATAAGCTGCCTTCAAGTTGACTTGGAAGCAGTCTCAGACTCTTTAAGGTTCGTCCGGCAGTGACCAGCAGCCCAAATAAATTCCAAGTTTGCACGGCCTTCACATAAAACCGCTATTTTCACTCCGCCTGCTTCCGGGTAACATTAAAATCACTGGCGGTACTCCGTCCAGTGCATTTATTTGTGTACGCCCGGCATGGGCGAATAAAAATGGGTCTACGTATGACCTTTAGTATATTTAATAAATAGTCAAATATAGACTTGTCCCCCTATTGTTTTTCTCTTGTTCTTTTGTCTTCTATCAAATTAAATTACCAGCTTCCGGAAGCGCCGCCTCCGCCTGATGATCCGCCTCCGCCTGAAAAGCCTGAGCTTCCCGAACTGCCGGATGACCATGATCCTCCGGAGCTTCCTGATGATAGTACAAAACCGCCGATTGATGTTTTTCCTTTGGTGTGCAAGTCATTTTTAGCCTTTTCATACCAATGGGATTTGCTAAGGAAAAGTTTTACTAACGGGAAAACAATCACATAAGTGACAAGGCAAATAAGAGCGCCTTTTGTGCCGAGAACTACGATTGGAAACATTGCCCAGAACGGTATAAGAAAGAAATAAAGAAACCAACCGACACCGGGAGTTAAAATACCGATAATTGTGAAGAGTCCGATAATGCCGAAGATAAAAGCACCGAAAAGAATACGTTCTGTGATAGACATATCAGGGCTATTAATGTTTAATCCTCCGGACCTTTCTGTAGCATCACTCTTGCCGTCTTCTATTTCCTGCACTTTACCACCTTCCAGCACATCGATAACAGCTTTGGCACCGGCTGTAATTCCGCCGTTATAATCTCCATTTTTAAATTTGGGCGTCATAATATACTGGATGATACGGCCGGCCATTAAATCGGTCATTGTGCCTTCAAGCCCGTAGCCAACCTCGATACGCATACGTCTGTCATTTGGAGCAACGATAATAAGAATGCCATTATCCTTGCCTTTCTGACCCAGCTTCCATTCTTCAAAAACATCAACTGCGTAGTCTTCAATACTCTCTCCGTTAAGAGTTGGAGCAGTGAGAATGGCTATCTGATTGCTTGTGCGGCTTTCATGAGCCTTAAGGCTTTCAGTAAGGGCCTTGCGTGTTTCTGCAGAAAGTATTTGCGCATTATCGGTTACCCGGCCTGTAAGATAAGGTATATCCAAACTGGCAGCAATTGATGCTGTCAGAAGCATAGCTGATATGAATAAAAATAATATTGATTTTTTCATACGCCCTTCTCCTCAAGGATTTCGTTGGACAGCTCATCTTTTCCGTTCCACCCGCCTGTTGCCGAGCTCTCTAAAACTTTGGTAAGCTTTTCCAGACCGGCTTCCATGGCAAGACTGACTTTATTTTGCGCGAGATGCCCGGTCATTTGCTTAATGATATTCTGCATAGCATCACCGGTTAATCGATTGCTGAGTCCCTTGTCAGGAAGAATAACAACATGCCGCTCGAAAAGACTGATGAGCATCAGAATGCCTGTGCGTCCGCTTGTTGCAAACATCTCACGGGAAAGAAAGAGCGATTCGGCGTATTGCTGCACTTCTGTTTCAGCGCGATGAGCAGATAAAAACAGCCTTGCGAACGGATGAATAAAGACGGCCAGAAGCGAAAAGACAGCACCGGCCGCAAGTATTGCCGCAACCGAGAGGATAACCATTGTATTTGAAGCCCGATCGGACAGAAGCAAGCCTATCAAAAAGCTCACCAGCCCAGCAAAGGACGCCCCAAGCGCAAAAGCTTTCCACGGCAGTTCCGCGTAACTATCGCTGCGTTTAACTACGGCCAGGACAATCTGAGCATTTGTGAGTTTCTCCGCTTCAGCTATTCGTTGATCCAATTGAACACGATCGTGATTTGATAAAATTTGTTCCATTTCATAAACCTCAAAAATGTTAAATAGGGGCCAGTTTCAAAATGTTTCTGTTTGGTCAAGGTCAAGGCGGGCGAAAATTTTAACCACAGGTTATGAGGGACATTCTATATTCCTTATGTCAAGCAAAAATATTAAAGAATTAAATATATATATAATCAACTGAGCCACTTTCAAAACGTTTCAGTTTGGTCAAGGTCAAGGCGGATGAAAATTTTAACCGCAGGAATACATGGAGTATTTCGAGGATTAAAATTTTCACCCAACGCAGAGATCGGCCAAAATGGGATGTTTTGAAACTGGCTCAACTAATTACCATGGCAAAAATAATTACACGGTTTGGCTGCTGCTTTAATCTGTCTGCGGCCCGCCACAGTCTGCTCGCTGCCATTTAGTCTCTGCTTCAACGCGATTCCATGGAGCTGGTTGTTATAAGCCGGATTGGCCTGTTTATTTACTGGAGGGAAATGCATCATTGCATGATCTTTTCCCAAAATCCTTTCTCGCCAGCTATAAAAGCCGCAGTTTTGTCCTCGACTATCTGCTGCATATCATATGATGGCTTGTAATTGAATATAACGGCCGTCGTGTCAGCATCCGTTACTATGTTTTTTATCTCAGTAGTTCTTCTGATTGCTTTATTGGACTTATTGAATTGTACTACTCTATGGACAAATCCATCCTGCTTGCCAACGTATAGCCGTGAATTCCCGAAGGCCGCTTTTTGAGATTGAGCAAATCTACTGTATGGAATTTCTTCTATCCAAATGCCTTCGAGTATCCACACCGGCTGGCCTTCAATATTACTGTCCTTGAGTGTCTTCCATTTCATATAGTCTTTGGTTAGCTCCCACTGCCTGCCGGGAATCAGTTCTTTGGGCGGATCGCAGGAGTAGTCTGAGGTTTTCGCCTGTGCATTATTCATCACGGTAGCCATGTTAATTTTAGTTATTGACTTCCAGGCGCCTGTAAACTTAAAGGAATGAACTTTCCCTTTGGTTTTTTTGGTCAGATTAGCTGAACCAATAGACAGTTCTCGCCACATGATTAAATCGTTTCCCATAACTAAAAGTATTGCACTTGGGTCTCCATTTACCGGCGTATTATTCATTTCTACCCGCAGCAGATTGGGTCCATTGAATACCATGTGCCCACTGGTTTTGTTGTGACCTTTCGGGGCGGTGCCGGATGTTTCGAAATCAGCAGACCAACTCTTTAAAGCTTCGAGTTGTTTTGTAGTATCTGCCAGTATTTCATCGGCTGATTTTGTATCGTCTGCTATACAAAGTTGAGTTGACCCAACAAGAACGATTACAGCCAATACCAATTTAATCCATCTATTAAGCATAAATGCCTCCTTGTATGTCTATATAAATGGTTTACACACCTATTATTTTAAGTATCTTACCCCATTTTCCCTGCAAATCGATCAGTAACAATCAGATCTGTTCACGTATTTTGGCAAGTGTTGACTCAACCAGATCTTTTATTTCCATAAGTCTTTTGTCAGATATTGCTTCAAATCTCAGCACAAGAGCAGGTTGTGTGTTGGATGCACGTACAAGGCCCCATCCGTCTTCAAAAAGAACCCGCACCCCGTCAATATCTATAACATTATTTAACTTTCTGAAATGTTCGGTTACTTTTTTAACAAGTATAAATTTCTTGTCATCAGGGCAATCAACTCTTATTTCGGGTGTTGAAAATGTTTTAGGGATATCCGATAAAAGCTCAGATATCTTCTTTCCGGTTTTGGAGATAATTTCAAGAAGTCTGCAGGATGCATATACCGCATCATCAAAGCCGAAATAACGGTCCGCAAAAAACATATGCCCGCTCATTTCTCCGGCAAGCTCCGCTTTTTCTTCTTTCATTTTTTTCTTTATAAGAGAATGCCCTGTTTTCCACATGATTGCATTGCCACCATGCTTTGTTATATCATCATACATGGTTTTCGAGCACTTTACTTCTGATATGAAAGTTGAGCCGGGCTTTCTTGAAAGAATTTCTCTTGAAAAAATAATCATAAGCTGATCGCCGAAAATAATATTTCCCTTCTCGTCAACAACTCCCAAACGGTCGCCATCTCCGTCATAACCTATGCCAAGGTCAAGTTCTTTTTCTCTGACAAGTGCTATCAGGTCTTTCATGTTCTTTAATACTGTAGGATCGGCTTCATGATTTGGAAAGGTGCCGTCCATATCGCAGTAAAGATCATGCACCTCGCATCCAAGGTTTTTTAATACAGGAACAGCAACTACTCCTGCCGTACCGTTTCCGGCATCGATACCGATCTTAAGGCTTTTTGATATGAATATATTATTTTGCACATATTCTTTATAAGGAGTAAGCACATCAAAAGAGGAAAGCAAACCTGTCCCTGAAATGAAAGATTTTCTATTGATTATATCAAGCACATCAAGAAGCTCTTTTCCATGAAGGGAGTCGGAATCAATACAAACTTTAAAACCATTATATTCCGATGGATTATGACTTGCTGTCACCATAACAGCGCCTTGCTGCATTAAATGGTGAATTGAAAAATATAAAACAGGTGTGGGGCAAACTCCAATATCTGTTACATTACAGCCGGTTGAAAGCAGCCCGTCAATTAGTTTTTCCGAATAACTGTCTGAGGTAATTCTGCAATCCCGCCCGACAGTAAGGTTTGATTTGCCGTGTTCAAGAAGATAGGTGCCAATCCCTTTTCCTATCAGAATCACATCTTCTTCATTAAGGTCTTTATCTGTTACTCCTCTTATATCATATTCTCTGAATATCTCAGGATTCACCGCACAAGTCCTTTCTTATAATCCTATAATTATACAAAATATTCCAACTGCGAAACAATATGGTGAAAAATAATGCAGCCTGCCTTTTTTTACTATATATAAAAGAAATTTAAGAGCAAAATAGCCTGACAGGCAGGATGCTATAATGCCGGCTGAAACCGTTTTTAAAGGAATTATATTGCTTCCGGTTATATCTCCAATGCTTAACAGGCAGGCTCCCACTATAGCCGGTATGGAAAGAAGAAAAGAGTACTTTGCCGCCGTTTCATGATTCAGTCCCAAAAACAATCCGGTAGATATTGTGGTTCCGGATCTTGATAATCCGGGCATTATCGCAAGACCCTGAGATATTCCTATTATAATGGCATCTTTAAATGAAAAAAGCTTGCTGTCTTTAGGCGTTTTTTTTACAAAGCGGGTAAACTGTAAAATCAGCCCTGTAAGAATAAGCATTGAACCTGCAATCAAAACCGAAGAGAAAAGCTGATCTGCTATCTTTTTAAACATCAGACCTATTATTGCCGTAGGGACTGATCCTGCAACAATCAGTAAAGCAAGCTTAAGTTCAAAATCATCTTTTGCAATAGTAAATGATCGGGTATTAAATACTTTCTTGCAGTAACGAAAAACCGAAACGATGATTGCGCTGATATCAGATCGAAAAAAGATAACAACTGCTGCCAGCGTTCCAAGATGTACACTGATATCAAAAAGCAATTCTGCTTCCTTTAATCCGAAAAGATGCTGAAAAAGCACAAGGTGTCCGGAGCTGCTTACCGGAAGAAATTCTGTTAGTCCCTGTATAATTCCTAAAATTGCTGCCTGATAAATATTCATATTATTCTTTCTTATGCAAAACTGTCATCCTTTTAAAACGGCCATTGGTTTAAGCTTTGCAACCTTTCTTGCAATACCTGCCCCATGGACTACGTTTACCACTTCAGATACATTTTTGTATGCTTCCGGCATTTCCTCGCCAAGAGTGGATCGTCCTGTCCATCTTACGTATATTCCTTTGTCTTCCAGTTCACGCTGTATAGATCTTCCTTTGCTTTTTTTCAAAGCGGCTGTTCTGCTTAAAACGCGCCCTGCGCCATGACAGGTTGATCCGAAAGTTTCTTTCATGGCATTTTCAGTTCCAACAAGAACATATGAAGCTCTTCCCATATCACCGGGAACAAGTACCGGCTGGCCTACAGCTCTGTATTTTTCGCAAACGGATTCATGCCCGGGAGGAAAAGCTCTTGTGGCGCCTTTTCTGTGAACACATAAAACTCTTTTTTCCCCGTCAACAACATGGGTTTCTTTTTTTGCAATATTATGGCAAACATCATAAACAAGATTCATCCCAAGATCTCTTGGTCCAATTTTAAGAACATGCATTAAGACTTCACGCGCTTTGTGCATAAGAATCTGCCTGTTTGCCCAGGCATAATTGGCGGCGCATGCCATCGCATTAAAATAACGCATCCCGTCTGAAGATTGAATCATTGCACAGGCAAGCTGCCTGTCCGGAATTTCAAAGCCGATCTTTTTAATGTTTTTTGCCATGTGTGCAAGAAAATCATCGCAAACCTGATACCCCAATCCTCTTGAGCCGGAATGAAGCATTACAGTTACCTGGCCTTCAAAAAGACCGAATACGCGCGCTACTTCAGGGTCGTAGATTTTCTCAACCAGTCCGATTTCAAGAAAATGGTTCCCGGAACCAAGAGTTCCAAGCTGCTTCAGCCCGCGTTCAAGTGCTTTATCACTTATTGCATCAGGATCAGCGTTTGGCATACATCCGAAATCTTCCGTATTCTCTATGTCGGATTCATAAGCCATGCCATGCCGCAAAGCCCACTTGCTTCCTTCTTTTAATACTTTTTTTTCTTCGGAATAAGCCAGTTTTATGTTGCCTGTCGATCCAACACCCGAAGGGATATTTTGGTACAGTGAGTTAACGAGATCTTCAAGCTTTTTTTTCACATCTTTTTCGGTAAGTGATGTGCCTGCAAGTCGTACCCCGCAGTTTATATCATAGCCTACTCCTCCGGGAGATATGATCCCGGTTTCCCAGTCAAAGGCCGCAACACCTCCAATAGGAAAACCATATCCCCAGTGGATATCGGGCATTGCAAGGGATGCTCTTATTATTCCGGGAAGAGTGGCTACATTTGCAACCTGCTTTACGGCTTCTTCCTGTTTAATGCTTTCAATCATTGAATCGCCGGCATATATAATGCCGGGAACGCGCATCTGCCCCGTTTTAACAACTTCCCACCTGTAATCGTCTATTTTTCTTAATTCCATAATATTTTACACATCAAATATAATTCTTGTCTTCCATTCTGGACCAGCCTGTTCAACTATAATCTGGTGGTAAGTAGCTGCCTTAATATCATTTTTTATTATATGGCGGTAGGAAAGGAAGGGTTCATATTTTACATTTGCGGTTAATGTATATTCTGAAAGAGAAACGATTTTTGCACTCTTAACAATCATATCTTTTCCAGTAAAGAGATACAAAAGCTCTCTGAGCCAGTTTACCATAAGATCAGGCCAGTCCTGGCCTGATACGGTAATGGAAGTATCCGGTAAAGGATGCGGATTACCTGTATCATCAGTTAAAAGGTCAGACAATGCCCAGGCTGCATTTTCAAAAAGATCTATAAGGGTGGAACCGAAAACCTCGATTCCAAGATCGGCGGTATGATCTATCATTTTATACTTCATAACAAGATATTGCCGGTTTCCTTTGTGCTGTAGCCGCCTAATGCTTCGACCCGTTTTTTAAAATCAGTGCTGTTTATGGTATCAAGAAGAATTTGAATGTTTTTGGTTTCAAAATAAACTTCCGGGATTACAAGATCGTATTGTTCGGTTACAACCGGTATAAAATCAAGGCCAAGAGCTTTTGCTGCTGCAAATATACCAAGGCCTACATCAACCGCACCGCTTAGTACGGCAACTGCAACGGACATATGAGTAAATTCTTCATTAAAGTATCCGGTTATCTGCTTAGGATCAATTCCTGCCTGATTTAACCTGTAATCAAGAAGAATTCTTGTTCCTGATCCGCCCTGCCTGTTTATAAACGATATATCACTGCGGGCAAGGTCTTTAATACCTTTTATGTTTTTTGGATTTCCTTTTGCCACAATAAGACCCTGATCCCTGAAAACAAGGTGAACAAGTTTTACTTTTGTATCGGGAAGATATTTTTTAATGTATGAAATATTGTAAGAACCGTCTATTGTATCAAGAAGATGCGAACCTGCAATATGACACACCCCGTTTTTAATCGCCATAAGACCACCCATACTGCCCACATGGCTTGATGAAAGAGTCAAACTGTTTTGTCCTGCTTTTATGCTGTCTGATAGAATATCAAGTGAATTATCATGGCTTCCGACAACCACGATAGTGTTGTCTATTAAGGACAGTGGGCGAAGAAGCTCTGCTGTGACAGGCTCTTGCGCGTTAATTCCCTCAATATGGTTAGGTATACGTATAATTCCATCTGCTTCTGTAATTGTGGTTATACATCCGGCTCCTCTCGGAAGAGTTGTTGCTATAACTCTTTCACCGACCTTTCCCAGCTTTACACGTACAAATTCTTCCAAACCGAGTTTGGATGTAATTTTCTTTGCCGGTATAACCTGAATCTTTTGTCTTTCTTTTTCCGATTGCCCCAGCAGTTTATATATTATCGGTTGTACCAATTGTTCAAAAGCAACAATTGCAGATACAGGATAACCTGGGATTCCAAAAACAGGCTTATTTTTTACCTTGCCTATTACAACAGGTTTTCCAGGCATCATGGTAACTCCATGAACAAAAACCTCGCCGGTTTCCGAAATAACTTTTTTTGCATAATCTTCAGATCCGGCTGATGAACCTCCGAGAATAAGCACTAAATCACAATCGCTATGTAATGCATCAAGGAGAGCTTCCTTTATCTTATCGGTATTATCTATGATTTTATTGTATTTTTCATAAATGCCGCCGCAAGACTCTATTAGCTTGCCAAGGACAAAAGAGTTTGTTTCATAAATCTGTCCTGGTTTAAGCTCATCTATATTTGCATTTTCCCAGTCAACAAGTTCTGATCCGGTGGGAATTATAATTGCCTTTGGTTTTTTCCTTACTAAAACAGAGAATATTCCGCCTGAAAGAAGTGCACCAACACAGTAAGGGGTTACAACATGATTCCGGGCAAACAAGAGTTCGGTTGCAACTATATCTTCACCCATTTTTCTTACATGTTGCCATGGTACGGCAGGTACTTCGATTTCAACCACGTTTTCATCAATAGCATTCACATATTCTATCATAATAACGGCGTTTGTATCTTTAGGAAGCACATGGCCGGTGTTAAGAAAAAAGGCATTCTTGTTTACTGCAAGCTTTTTCGGACTTGTCTCGCTTGCGCCAAAGGTATCTTCTGCCTTTACTGCTATGCCATCCATTGCGGCAGCATGAAAATTAGGAGAAGAAAGCTTTGCAAAAACCGGCTCTGCAAGTACCCTGCCTACCGCATCAGGAACAAAAACCGCTTCTCCTGAAAGTCTTTCAAGCCGGGAAAAACTGGCAAATAAAATTTCTCTTGCCTCAACAAGAGTATTCATTTTCAAATACACGTTACGGCTGTTACTCATTTAATAATTATCTCCACGCTGTTTTTGATGTTCTAAAACAAAAAAGAAAGCCTTATACCGTAAACGGTTGTTTCGTTATCGGGCTCATAAACATCATATCCCGTTGGCATTCCGTAATACGTTAAAGGCTCTAAATCAGACTCATTTATGTTCCAGTAGTAAATATATGGTTCAATCTGTAGTGATTTATACGTAAAAGGCAAGGAAGCTCTTAAGCCATAACCGGAATCCTGATCCAGTTTAACATCGTTAAAACCTGGATCCGAATCGCTTAAATAACTCCTGTTTTGTCCCCAAAGGAAAATATCAAACTCAAGATTAACCCCCCATTTGAAATTTTCGGATACTTTATAAGTAACATTTGTTCCGACCGGCAGATATAGGTATTCGGTTTTTCTTCTATAACTTCCAGATCCGTCGATATCGTTATGCCAGTATCTGGCGCCAAGTCCAAAATAAGGATTTATTATAAAATGTTCATCCAATTTCAGCCTGCCTCCAGTAAGAAGTCTTGGCTCAACTATCCAGTCTTTTGAATCTTCATTAAGAGGCGTACCAGCCCATGTAGCACCATCATACTCGGTATTAAGCCCGTAAGTGTATTCCAATTCAGCAGAAAAAATAAAACCTGTAGTAGAGCAGAACGTGTATTTGCCCTTTATTCCAGCCATAAATCCGGTTATATCAATATCAACCTCCGGTTCACTATATTCAAAATAATTATAAACAGCGCTTATTTCAAAATTATGCTTTGAATTTAAGCGGCCGGTATCTTTTTCAATCAAAGTGTCTTCAATTGCAAATGCACTGCCAGAAAGCAAAATGAAAACAGGCAAACAGAAAATTAATATTTTTAAAATGCTCTTATTTTGAAATATATGATGTTTCATCAAATTACTCGTGTTTCTGCATTTATTCCGGTCTATTCTTCCTGATTCCAGATTCATCTATACCATCTCCTCTCTATTGTTATTGAATAGTGCTATCATCGGACTAACTATTTGAAAATATATAAGTTATATGAGCATTTACCACACACCATCTATATGAACTCCGCAATAAGGGCATTCGCTGTTTTTGATTATATTCTTTTCCACTAAAAATCCCAGCCGTTCAATAAGAATTTTTCCGCAATTAAAACAGAAAGTACTTTCTCCGCTTTCACCGGTAACGTTTCCGATATAAACATATTTCAGGCCACATTTTATACCTGCTTCTCTTGCCAGAATCAGAGTTTTAAGAGGTGTTGAAGGGTTGTCCAAAAGTTTATATGTAGGGTGGAACCTGCTTATATGCCAGGGTGTTTCAGGGCCGATGGATTCCACAAGAAAGTCAGCAAGCTTTTCAAGTTCGTTAACGTTGTCATTTAATCCCGGAATAATAAGAGTGGTAACTTCTATCCAAATGCCGAGGGATTTCATTTCCATTAAAGTATTTTTGACATTTTCAAGCTTTGCACCGCAATAATTTTTATAAAAATCCTCATTAAAGGATTTTAAATCCACATTTGCAGCATTTAAATATGGATGTATCATGGCAAGAGCTTCTTTTGTCATGTAACCGTTTGTTACAAATATGTTTTTTAAATCATTTTTTTGAGCAAGAATTGCAGTATCACGGGCAAATTCAAAAAAAACCGTTGGTTCCGTATAGGTATAGGAAATGCTTTTGCATTTTCCCTTTTTAGCTGAAGCCACAACGTCTTCAGGCATGAAATGGTCTCCAGCTATCAAGCCATTATGATCCGAAGGCATTTGTGAAATATCAGAGTTCTGGCAGAAAAGACATTTAAAATTACAGCCAACGGTTGCAATTGAATAAGTAAGGCTTTTTGGCAGGAAATGAAAAAGAGGTTTTTTCTCTATCGGATCAATATGCGACGCAATAAGTTTGCCGTAAACCAGTGTTTCAAGAATCCCTTCTGTGTTTTGTCTGACGCCGCATATTCCTCTTTTTCCGTTTCCGATTAAACACTTGTGGTTACAAAGATTGCATTTTATTTTTTTATCTTTAAGTTGTTCATAAAGAAGGGCTTCCATTTATCGATCCTCCGAGTACCGGATTCCCGGTAATTGCATGGCTGGTTTGTTTTGCAGAATATTTAATTGTAAGAGGTTTTGTTCTAAACCGCGGAATCAGAGGAATAACAATTCCAACAAATGGTCCAAAAGGGCATTTTTTTGCAAAATCAGTTTTTCCAAGTTTATTGGCAATTGAACAGTATTCGAAAGGAAGCTCGTATGCCGTTTCCCATGATACCGGAACATCTCCCAAAAGCTCTTTGATCATCTTTTTAATTTTCCAGATATTGAAAAATCTAGCGTGTCTGTATACTGTTTCGGAAAAATGTTTCTTAATACGAATGTTAAAAACATTAATTGAATAACTGTTTAAAATTCCAATAAATAATTTGTCTTTTGCTACCCTGCAAGCTTCTTCCAGTGCCTTTCTCGGATTATCAACGAATTCCAGCGAAGTAAAAAAAGAAGCATAATTAAAGGAATTGTCATCAAATGGAAGATCTTCGGCAAAACACAGGCGAAATTCCGCCCGGTTTCCAAGTTCTTTTATAGCATAATCCAACATATGTTTTGAAGGGTCGATGCCTGTTACGGACAGCCCCATTTCAATATAAGGCGTGAGACTTTCACCTGTACCACAGCCTATATCAATAATAGTTTCACCCTTAGCGGGTTGGAGCATATCCGTCATAAGCTTTTTTTCAAGAGAGCAAACAGATCTGTTGCATGGTTTTTCAAGCCATTTGTTATATTCAGTGAAATCTTTTAAATTAAAAATATGCCCCATAGTGGTTATCTATAGCAAAACCTGAAGTATTTTATTCCGTGGTTTGATTAATATTGTATATTCCATACTCGGCATACTGTTTAAGCTTTTTGTATTCAATTGTTCTCACATTTTTTAAACGATATTTTCTTCTGTATCTGTGGTTTTTGGGGGCCGAGTAGCTTGCTGTTGTTCATTTGCCAGGCGTGTTATCTCTTGTTGTTTGGGCACAGGAGGAGCAAACCCGAAAAAGCTTCCCGGAAAATAATCCTTTTTCGGTTTTGCTTTAGGCTTTATGGGCTTTATGGGTTGCATACTTCTTGTCTTTACAACTTCTTTCCCAGGCCGTTTTCTCTTTTTTTCTTCATACCGCTTTTTCGGGAAAACCGTTTTGCTTTTACTCTCAACATACCAGTCATCATCTGCCCAAACCACCGGAATTTTATAGCCGATTTTGCTTTCTATCTTTTCCAGGTTCAATACAAATTCATCACATGATAAGGAAATGGCGATTCCCTCTTTGCCGGCTCTGGCGGTTCGGCCTATCCTGTGAACATATATTTCCCCGTCATGAGGAAGATCATAATTGATAACATGTGATATATCTTCCACATGTATACCGCGGGAGGCAACATCGGTTGCAACCAGAATCTTTATATTGCCTTTTTTATATCTTTCCATGAGGCTGAAGCGTTTACTCTGAGGTAAATCCCCTGTTATTCCTTCTGCAGGATATCCGTTTTCTTTAAGTTTTCTGGTCAGCCGTTCCACGCTTGACTTTGTGTTTGCAAAAATGAGAATCCTTGACCATTTTTCACGCTTGAGCAATCCCAAAAGAAGAGACGGCTTGCTTTCTTTGGAAACATGGTAAAGAACCTGGTTTATACCTTCAACGACAACATCTTCCGGAGTAACCGAAATAAATTCAGGCAGATTCATGTATTCGTATGTTAATTCCAGAACCCTGTGTGAAAGAGTGGCGGAAAAAAGCATGGACTGTCTTTTTGAGTAATTCGGAAGTTTTTGCAGAATATACCGCATATCTTTTGCAAAACCCAGATCAAGAAGACGATCTGCTTCATCGATTACGACGATCTTAATCCCTTCGGTTTTAAAAACACCCTGTTTGAAGTAATCAATAATCCTGCCCGGAGTGCATATTACAACATCCACTCCTTTTCTGAGCATATCTGCCTGCTTCTGATAGTCAATACCCCCTATCACCTGCATAAGCGTTAATCCGGTATGCCTGAAAAGAACCTCAGCCTCTTCATGTATTTGCTGAGCCAGCTCTCTTGTCGGGGCTACGATAATGGCAGACGGCAAACGGGGCGTTTTGCTTTCCAATGGAAGAAGGCGCGAAGCAATGGTAGCAAGAAAGGCCGCTGTTTTTCCTGTGCCCGTCTGAGCCTGTCCCGCAACATCGTGTCCTGCAAGCGATAATGGAAGTACTCTGGCCTGTATAGGGGTGCAAAGAGTAAAGCCTGCATCCCTTAATCCCATCAACACTTCTGATGGAATAATAAACTCATCGAAACTGATATTAGTCAGAAAGTTTGGTTTTTCTGCACGTTTTGGAACCAAAGATTCCAAAAGCTCATCCTCATCCGGCATTATTTTCCTCGGTTTATTGTTAAAAATGTAAAAAGGTTGATTGAATTTAATAAATTATACACCTTTATCAATTTATTACAAGTTTTTGATCACTGCAATCTATTCTTTTGACATTTTGCAAAGCCATCGATATTATTCGATAAATATGTTTCTCGGGAATATTTTTTAAACTATAATAACAACATGTTAAAACGGGAATGCTGATGAAGGATTTTTTTAAAGTTGTTGATCTGGCCAAAGTTCTTGAATATGTTTCTCTGTTTCAAGCCGTTGAAACAGAGATAATTCACCTTGGAGATACACAGGGGCGGATTCTTGCCGAAAATATTATTGCAGATTCTGATCTTCCTCCTTTTTCCCGTTCAACTATGGACGGCTATGCTGTCCAAGCCTCCTCTACATTTGGCTCATCAGATGAAAATCCGGCATATATTAGTATAGCTGGACAAATAGCAATGGGGGAATCTCCTTCATTTTCAATCAAGCAGGGGGAAGCAGCCAGGATATCAACCGGAGGAATGCTTCCAAATGGTGCTGACAGCGTTATTATGATTGAGCATACTGAAACTCTGAATGAACAAACGATAGAAATCTATAAAAGTATTGCACCCGGGCATAATGTTATTGAAAAAGGAGAGGATTTTCTCAAAGGAAGCCTTATTCTTCCAAAAGGCAGAAAAATAAGACCCCAGGAAACCGGTCTTCTTGCCGCATTCGGAAAAGAAAAAGTAAGAGTTTATAAAAAACCGGTAATCAGTATAATTTCAACCGGAGATGAGGTTGTGCCGGTTTCACAAATTCCTGCTTCGGGGCAAATAAGAGATATAAACTCATACACTCTTTCAGGCCAGGTTAAGGAAGCAGGAGGTATTCCTTTAACGTTCGGAATAGTAAAAGATAATTACAAAAATCTTTCTGATATTTGCAGAAAGGCTCTTTTTCAGTCTGATATGGTTTTGATTTCCGGAGGAAGCTCAGTAGGTGCCCGCGATTTTACAATTGAAGTTTTAACAGATCTTCCCGATTCCGAAATAATCGTCCACGGCATTTCTATCAGTCCGGGTAAACCTACAATTCTTGCGAGGTCAGGCAAAAAGGCAGTATGGGGTATTCCCGGACACGTGGTTTCGGCTATGGTTGTTTTTACGGCAGTAGTTAAGCCTTTTATCGAAAAGATAAGCGGTAATACTTCATGGTATAAAATGCCTGCTGTTTCTGCAAAGCTATCAAGAAACGTTGCTTCGGCTCAGGGCAGAACCGATTATATCAGGGTCCGGTTAGCCGAAAAAGAAGGTATTTTGTGGGCGGAGCCTGTTTTGGGAAAATCCGGCCTTATAAACACTATGGTTAAAGCAGACGGTTTAATAAAAATCGGGATAAACACAGAAGGACTTGAAAAAGGTACAATGGTAGAGGTAATATTTCAGTAATTTTTGCATTAATAACTAATAGTTATATTTTTAACATAACGCGAATAACGGAAAACAATTCAAATGTCTGAGTTTATTTCTCAAAGAGCTACAATCTGTGTTGTAAACTATAAAACGCTTGATTTTACCAGGCTTTGTTTAAGAAGTATTAGAAAGTTTACTAATTACCCCTATGAAGTAATTGTTGTGGACAATGATTCCAAAGACGAATCCCTGGAATATCTAAAATCTCTGTCATGGATCCGACTCATACAAAGACAAGGCGAAGACGGCTCTCTGAAGGGCTCCTATGCTCATGCTTCGGCTTTGGATATAGGTCTTCGAAATTGTAATACAGAATTTTTTGTTTCCTTACATTCGGATACATTTGTTTTAAGAGATGACTGGCTGACAACTCTAATTGATTTTTTCAATTCCGACAAACAAACAGCATGTGTCGGTTCAGGAAAAATCGAGTTAACCCCCGTGTTGCAAACTTTTTTAAAGAAAGTCACAGACTTTAAAACGATGAAAAGAAAACTGCTTAAAGAGCCCGATCCTTTAGGGGTACATCGTTATTACAACCGCAGTATTTGTGCTGTATATAGAACTGATATATTAAAAAAAGAAAACCTTACCTTTGGAATGGGTGATAAGGAAGGATTGACTGTTGGCAAGAAATTATATTTTGAGCTGGTAGACAGAGGATTTAAAACGATAGAGCTCCCCGAAAGGAAAATGGGGGAGTTTGTTATCCATCTCGCCCATGCTACTCAGGTTATTAATCCCAAAGATTTCAAAATCAGAAAAAGAACTGTTAATAAATGCAATTCTCTCATAAAAAAAGTTATGGCAAATGACCTGATTAAACAGATACTGGAAGACGACTCTCTTGATAAATAGACATAAATAAAACATGATGACCCCGTTTCCCTTTCGTCAAGGATTTGCGTATCTCTCGCTGAAGCCATCCGGAAAAATTTTAACTGTGAGATACGCTTGAATCAGGAAGTGAAGAAGGTCATCATCGAGGATGGCAGGGCCAAGGGAATCGAGATAATAGACAAGAACGGAGAGATTCAAAAGATATTTGCAGACGAAGTAGTGGTTAGCACCAGATGGGTCAGCTACAGCAGCATCTTCGATCCAATGCCGGTATTTTTGGAAGAAATAGTTAGGCAAGCTTCCTTCCTGTAATCAGCAACACGATAGATGTCTCAGATATAGAAGGTTTCATTCAGTAATCAACACAAATGAAATCAACTGGACAAAATCCTGTATTATACTTAATACGTGTAAACAGATAATAAATAGCAATTACTGAAATACCTCACTAAAAATTTGACAAAAGCTCTGGATTTCTTTATAAATTAACAACTTTTCATATAGAAATTGTTTCCAACAACAAGCAAAGACAGATTACGTATAATAATTGTTGAACTGAACCGCTCCGCGGAAAGCTTATTAAATCAGATTTTTCATAATAATCCTATCCTTAGATAAACAAAATATTTTAAAATGCCTCCGTGCCCGACATTCATTGTGAGTGCCGGGACGACAAAAATTAA
>JAHIFE010000134.1 GCA_018901125.1 Pseudomonadota bacterium
CCCAACGCTCAGGGCCTTGGCGATCGCTGTTTTTTCTTGGTCATTTGGTGATAGATACCCGTTTTCAAAAAGAGAGATTTTTGATTGCGGGATACAGGTTTCCCTGCTCAAATCATATTGGTTTTTGTTTTTTACGTGGCGTGCAATTTTCAAAATCATCTTGATCCCTCCTTGCTCTTTTTCTGTGTTAATGATAATAAATTATTATTGGATCAATAAATAGCATACTGAGGATCGTTTAAAAAGCATTAAATAATTGATTTTTTTAATTATATCTACATTCACAATGGATAAACAATACAAATATAAATCGTTAACGCAGAAACATGAGAGGAAAAAATGACCAATACTCCACAAATAAATATTCGATTAAAGCAGCATGAAACCCAATGGTTCCTTGATTTCATAAAAGTTAAAAATATTAGCGAGCTATCGGATATGGAGAGGGCGGAAATGGCTGGCGTTATACAGAAACATATTCACCATCAACGACTTGGAGAGTCTCAAGGCAACGAGCCAGTCTCACCTGAGTTGATGACGCATTTAAAAGGCATGATTTCACCGGACAGACTGATTACGTTTCAAAAAAGAATATTGTTCTTTTTTGAGTATTTGATGGGGCGTATCAGCAATGTGGTTGATCAAACTGATAGGGATTGGACAAGGACAGAGGAGGTCGATTTCTATCCAAATTTAAATGGCGTAGAAATAGGGATAAACTATAGGCTCCAGGTTGAGGGACTCAGATACGAGAAAAAAATGGAAAATGAAAAGGCAATCGCATATAAATTTATTCCCGAATCCCTAAAGGGTGCAACCATAACAGCGTATCAAGACCCGAGTGTTGAAGTGGAATATTTCCTTCTTAGTTTTTTAAATCTTATAAATGGAATTCCGATAATGGCTTTTAAAGAGTGCGCCGAATGCAAAGATTGGTTTGTGAATTTGACAAAAAAATCAAAGCTGTTTTGCAGAAACAAATGCGCCGCACGGCATGGCCAAAAAATAAAACGGGCTGAGAAAAATAGAAAAATTGAAACCGGTGACCCTGAAGCAATAGAAAAGCATAAAATTGAATTGGCGAGGGCAAGAAAACGGGCAAGCGATTTGTATGAGGCAAAGGTTAAAAAGGAGACGCCAGGGGCAAAAGTTGAGAAAAGGCCTCGAAAGCCGTACCCAAAAGAATAAAGGACTGAAATTTATATTAAGTGGGGACAAAACAACCATGCTCTTTAAAACCGGAGTGTTTAGATTTTGGTATGTAATCACAACCTTTGGGCATTTCTTCCCGACCACAAGATATAGATTTACCTCTGATTGAACTTTATTCCAAATAGCAGCAGTTCAAGACATGTTTTGACAAATCCAATTTTGGTGAGTTATACTCAAAATCAAATTTCTATGCAAAGAGAGGTGTTTTGACAGATGCCAGGGTTGTAATTGACAATTCATGATGGATTTGTAAAAAATCAAAGACCTCATCTCCGTCTTTTTGGAAATCGCCTGATGATCAAAAACAAAACAAATTGCATATTGTTTTCCTTGCTTCTGGCATTCGGTATTTTCGCCAACAACTCACTATCGAATGTCTGTTTCTGCGGGCAGACCTGCGAGCATGGGGCAAAAACTCGGTTAAAGGGATTTACCCTGTTTCATTTAAAGTGCACAGGCTCCATGTGCAAAAGCTGTGATCTGGAAAAGGGCAAAACTAAAATATCCACTATCAGTGGCCCCGCATCGGTGAAGGCGAAAATCCTCTACGCGGCATTAACCCCTGCTATTCTCCAGATATATTCTGATGCATTTCCTTCCTTCAATCACAATCAGTGTGACTTTATCAACACAACCATTCCTTATCCTCCAATCTACCTGCAGAAAAGTTCATGGCTCTGTTGATTCACCATTCCTCAATCAAAAATTGATTTTCCCATCTCTTTAAACCCAATCTTTGAAAGGGACGACATATGAATAGCCCGTTTAAACGGATCATTTTTGTATTGGCATTTTTATTATTGGCAAACGGACATTTTTCCTCTGCTATGGCGGATGAAGATGATAACGAAGACAGGGGAGAACATCAAAGCAGACAGAGAAAAAACTCTGAAGAAAACGACCACGGCAGCGACCACGGCAATTTGGGCATAGTGAATAATCCAACATACGTGGAAAATTGCGGGGCCTGCCATTTTGCTTACCAACCTGGATTGTTGCCGTCCGGGTCGTGGAAAAAACTTCTTGGCGGTCTTTCCGACCATTTTGGTGAAGCAGTGGAGCTTGATCCGGAATCAAAAACAGTCATTTCAGAATATCTGAGAACCAACGCCGCTGAAAGTTCTTCAGCTGAAACATCCCGAAAGATCAAGAAAAGTATCGGCAATCAGACCCCTTTGCAGATTACGGAAATCTCTTATATCCGGAATAAACATAAAGAAATCAAACCGGAAGTATTGAAACGAAAATCCATCGGGTCATTATCCAACTGTGCTGCCTGCCACATTGGGGCGGAACGAGGAGATTATGACGATGATACTGTAAAAATCCCCAATTAGGTTTAGAAGGAAATTTCAATAACGCTCGACTTTGAGATCATTGCCAACCTGTGCCTGATCCTGATCAATCGCTCATGGATCCGCACGATTAAGACCTATGGGGTGAGGCAGAAAAATGAAAACCTTCATATCCAGAATCGGGCAATACAAGATAATTGAATCCGACACGGGGGAAATTAGATGGGAGACTCATTTTGGGTTTGGTACAATTCAGGAAGGAAGGTGCTTTAAAAAAGGAACGATCCTGTTCATAGGACCCGGGGAAAACAGGACTCAGCATGGATTCCTGAAAGGTGAGTTTCTTGATGAACTGGATCATTACCCTGCCTGGATGAAAACAATTTATTATTGCAAAGGATTGGATGTTTTTCATAGCGATGGCGGGAAAATGGTTAGCAGAGAAGAAATGTCGTTGTGGAATTATCAAGGGAGCAAGGATCAACGGCGTCCAAAGGCTATGGTCACCGAATCCTCAGAAACCGCTTACAGGCTTCAAAAATATGAAATCATCAAAACCGCGAATCATCAGATTCTCTGGAAAACCTCTGGTGGTCCATATCTCGGTATTAGCGGGACAGGTGAGATCATGGAAGATATTTTATTCATCGGATCCATGCGCAACGAAACCTTTGATATGAATAAACGGGAATTTCTTGGGCATTTAGATCGACTCCCGGAATGGGACCTGACGCGATATTTCTGCCCTAAACTATCACTCCATACCTGTAAAGTCGAAAATCGAATAGAAGAACAAAGAAATGAAACGAAAAGCCGGTTACCAGAGATCACGGCAATAGCAAACGAAAAGTCCATCTATAAGTATAAAGAAACCACCGAATTCAGGTTTATCAAGACAGGGCTATTGGAAAGCATTACTGAGATTATTAGAAGATGGGCAAAAAAAATAGTCATCCATGCCATATCTTTACTCCTGCTGTTGGGTTCATGTGCCTTTAATTGTTTATTGCGCCTATGGAAAGTCCTTAAAACGAGATATGTTAAAAAAAAGCGGTTTGACAGGTGAACAGCAGTATTGCCCTTTTTAGGTCTGAATCCTTAAACTCTTGCTAAATAAGCAACCAGCATGGCTACCATTTCATCAATGAAAATATTCCGGGGGATGAACTGATCGTCCGGATGGGCGGCAAATCGATGGGTTAAACTCTCAACAGTCTGGACGACCATGAAGCCAGCATGCTCCAGGCAGGGGTGCTGAATCTCAGGATAAAGCCGTAGGAGGCCTGCCACAGTCTTTGCAGCATGCCGTTCGGCCTCGAGCAAGGCTTGGTGGACATTTTCAGGCAGCGGTGTTTCCTCAAGAAGGATATGTTGCAAACGAGGTTGTTTCGAATGCATCTCCAGCATCCCATTCACATAGTCATGCAGGGCATCACAAAGCCCATGTTGCTCAACCACCATGTGACCCACCCACTCGTGCAGGCGATGGTCGGTATCAGCAATATGCCGCTCGAGGAGTGCCACAGCGATCGCCTCCTTGCTTGGAAAATACTGATATAGTGTTCCAATGGACACCCCCGCCCGTTCAGCAATTCGGTTGGTCGTACCTGCCGCATATCCGTGAACTTCAAAAACCTGAGCAGCTCCGAGGAGAATCGTATCCACCGTTGTTTTGGAACGATTCTGAACTGGCTGTTTTCGTGGATTAAGGCGCTGTTTACGAGCGGCCATAGGAGCTATCATGAATGCGAGTTGACATAAAATGAATATTTACTCATATTATTGGCCACTGTCAACATGAGTTTAGATAAAGGTTTATCTTTAATTTGATTGGTAACAATAAATTTAATAGAATCTGTAAATGGATAACTAAAATTAAGATTTTCGCTTTCTTGAGCTGTGAGATGTTAAGAAATTCAACGACCGATTGAAGGGGTATTTATGAACAAAACGCATGGCAGTCCGATAGGGATGGCAATCAAAGAGACCCGGACCAGCCAAACGACTCTGAACCTTGGGGGGTTATCAGGGCTCAGCGAAGAAAATGCCCACGATCGGTTGATCGCTGAGGGGCCGAACGAGCTTCCAACCCAGAGCAAGCGGAGTCTTTTGACCATCGGTTTCGAAGTTGCCCGTGAGCCTATGTTTCTCATGCTCGTGGCCGCTGGAAGCTTGTACCTTCTCATGGGAGAACCTGCCGACGCTTTAATGCTGCTCGGCTTCGTGTTCGTTGTCATCGCCATCACCATCATCCAGGAACGGAGAACCGAGCGTGCGCTGGAAGCACTGCGTGATCTTTCGAGCCCTCGCGCCCTTGTTATTCGGGATGGTGCACATCGGCGTATTGCCGGGCGTGATGTGGTTAGGGGAGACCTTGTTGTTCTTTCCGAGGGGGATCGTGTCCCTGCGGACGGTCTTCTTAGACGAGGGATCAATCTTTCGACAGATGAATCGCTTTTGACCGGAGAATCTGTTCCGGTAAGGAAGGTCGCATCGAGTCAAGCAGAGGCCTTGGACAAGCCCGGGGGTGATGATCTGCCCTCTGTGTTCTCAGGAACCCTGGTCACCGCCGGGCAGGGAATTGCTGAAATTTTAGCCACAGGGGCTGGTTCAGAACTGGGAAAGATCGGCAAGGCCCTGGAGCGTGTGGAGCCTGAACCCACCCTTTTGCAGAAAGAGACAAGACGGCTGGTTCGAACCTTTGCCATGGTGGGACTTGTGGCTTGTGCCCTCGTGGTGGTGGTGTTCGCATTCACCCGGGGCGGTGGTGCAGAAGTCTGGAAACAAGGCTTGCTCGCTGGCATTGCCATGGCCATGGCCACACTTCCCGAAGAGTTCCCGGTGGTGCTGACGGTGTTTCTGGCCCTGGGGGCCTGGCGGATTTCTCGCAGCAATGTCCTGACACGCCGGATGCCCGCGGTGGAAATGCTCGGGGCAGCAACGGTCCTGTGTGTCGACAAGACGGGAACGCTCACACAAAACCGGATGACCCTGCGCAAGCTCGCAGTATCCCATCATACCACAGACCTTACGACGCTTGATATAGGGCTCCCTGGGGAAATGAACAGTCTGTTGGAAAACGCCATCCTGGCAAGTAAACGCGATCCATTCGACCCCATGGAGCGAGCATTGCACGATGCAGGAGACCGATTGATTAAAGATACTGAGTACTTGCATCCGGGTTGGTCATTGATACGCGAATACCCCTTAACCCCGAACCTTCTTGCAGTAAGCCATGCCTGGGGTACTGGAAGGGGAGACGAACTCATCTTGGCATCCAAAGGTGCACCCGAGGCCATCGCGGATCTCTGTAATCTGATGCCGGAGCATCGGGAGTCGCTCTCCCGTCAGGTGAATTCTCTGTCATCCCAAGGACTTCGCGTTCTCGGCGTCGCGAAAGGCGTTTCATCTCTGGAGAACCTCCCCGAAGAGCAGCACGAGCTTTCTCTGGAGCTGATCGGTCTGCTCGGGTTTGAGGACCCTCTGAGGTCCACTGTTCCCGGAGCGGTGGCTGAATGTCGTGCTGCTGGAGTTCGTGTAGTGATGATCACAGGGGATTATCCCGTAACCGCCCAGAGTATCGCCCGGCAGGCAGGGCTTTCGAATTGTGAAATGGTTATCTCCGGAGCCGAGCTTGACCGGATGTCGGACGAGGTTCTGGCCCGGCGGATTCGTGACGTACAGGTATTTGCCCGTGTGGTTCCCGAACAGAAGCTCCGCATTGTCAATGCTTTAAAAGCAAACAAGGAGATCGTTGCCATGACCGGCGATGGGGTCAATGACGCACCGGCTCTTAAAGCAGCGCACATCGGCATCGCCATGGGGGGCCGCGGAACGGATGTGGCTCGAGAATCAGCGTCCCTTGTGCTGCTGGACGATGATTTTTCATCCATTGTCTCGGCAGTTCGCCTCGGACGGCGAATATTCGACAACATCAAAAAAGCGATTGCCTTTATCCTTGCGGTTCACGTACCCATCGCGGGACTATCCATGATTCCTGTCTTTTTTGCCGACTGGCCTTTGCTCCTATTGCCGGTTCATATTGTTTTTTTGGAGCTGATCATTGACCCATCGTGTACCCTCATCTTCGAAGCCGAGGAGGCTGAGTCCGACGTCATGCAACGACCCCCCAGGAATCCGGAGGAGCGGCTTTTCTCGACACGGACCATCGGAATGGCTTTGATGCAGGGACTCAGTGTTCTTGCCGTCTGCCTGGGGGTCTTCCTGCTCGCACGCATGGGCCATTCGACGGACGCTTCCCGCGCACTGACGTTTTCGTCCTTGGTCGTGGCATTTATTGTCATCATTCTCGTCAATCGTTCCTGGACAAAATCCGCTTTGGCCATGCTGCGTATCCCCAATACAGCGATGAAATGGGTGGTATTCGGAGCAATTACCTTTCTGGCGGTTGTTCTTATGGTCCCGTTCGCCCAGCGACTTTTTTACTTTGCACCGATTCACCCGATGGATCTCATCTTTAGCTTAGGGGCCGGACTGGTGTGTGTCCTGTGGTTTGAAGGGCTGAAGCTCACGAAACGATACCGGGGAGATTGAACATGAATCATAATAGAAAATAAACATACAACCGCCTCAAGGTAGGAAAAAAGGAGTGGAACATGGACTTGGAAGACCTTTTCAATCGTGATCATCATCGCCGTAAACGCGAGCACCACAACTATGAAAAGAAACATGGGCATTATGGCGACAGGATTGGCAAAAATGACCATGAATCATACGATAAAGACCATGATGATGATGACCGATGGAGCAAGAACGGTGATCACAAATACCGCCATCACAATGATCTGCTAAATATCTCAACCCTCATGCCTCATCTGGTTGCCAACAAGAAACTCTTGATTTCGGCTGGCATTGTGTTGTTGGCAGTCATTGTTCTTGCGGGCATCATCTTGCTGCCCCTGCTTGGCCAGGTTATAGGGTACATGGATACAATCGGGGTCAAGGGTGCGGTTGAACGTGTATGGCAAGGTTCGGGGGGTGGCCGGTAGCCCTTTCCATTCGGGCAGTCGGCCCTGTCATGATACCTTCAGGCAATTTTGTCTGGCGGTCAGGACGCAGGAATGTAGTTTGGTGATCTGGCAATCTGTTGCGGCTTTGAAGAACAAAAGGAGGCAAAAAATGAAAAAGCAAAACCTCATAAGAGCTGGGTTGATGCTTATCTGTATCCCGATTTTCGGATGTTTGTTCCCGGTATTAGGCCTGGCGGATGATGAGCATCGGGAGAGGGATTATTTCGAGCGGGAGGATCAGCACAGCATCCCCTTTTTGGAAACCGACAATGAAGGCAACGAAACAGCCGGACAAATAGCCGCATGGCTTCTGC
>JAHIFE010000135.1 GCA_018901125.1 Pseudomonadota bacterium
AGAGAGACAGCAGCTTGAATAAGCAGCTTACCCACTTAAAAAACAATTTTTGCTGTTCATACAATCCCGACCACCGCTAACCAATAGCCATCCGATGCGGCATTGCTTTCTCCGTCAGCAACTTTGAGACTAAAAAACCCTGTTGAAAGTCGGTACGATTTTATGTTTTCAATCGCTTTCCCATCAATTTGGGCATACATTGAAGATACGTTCCTGGTCATTTCATCCAGAACCAGAAGCAGGCTTTCATGTCGATGCGTATCTATCGATTTGTCCCTGGCGATATTAGTCAAAACAGGGAAAAAGATATACTTGTCTACCGGTACTTCACATCTACGCACAACGGGCGAGCTTTCGCTTGATCCGGCAAGCATGATAATATTCCCTGATTGTTTTTCCATGCATCTGGAGCCAGTTGAATCGTCGGCAGGTGCCTGATCTTCGGGAAATGATTTAGACCATTCCCAATATCTTTTTACCCATTCGACTATGCTAAGACCTCCAACCTTTTCATCCGGTGGGATAACAGTTGTATTTTGTTTTGCGGATAGCTCTGTCATACGTCTACGGGTTTCATCAATAACACAGCTTGCCCGCGCTTGATCGGCAGTAATATATTTAAACCACTTATTCATAGAATCTTTTTGAAGTGTAACTTTGCATTTAACATCCCGTATCCGAATCCATGCACGTTGTTCATTGCGAAGTTTCTGGCGTTCTGCCTTTGACAATTCCTTTAACAGAATCTTGTATTTTTCGTTTAGCTCTTTGTCAGCATCCTGTAATTCGCAAAGCAACTCCTTGCCTCCCAGCTTTGAGCATGCTTCGGCAAGAATAAGCAGAGTATCGAGATCATGTGGCTTTGACTCCATCACCCATTCCATCAATGTCTTCGAAACCGTTTGTTCAACATCAGAGTTAATATTTATTATTCCTGGGGATACCTCTGTAATTATAGGCATTTTGCGACTATATTTTCTGGTTACATCAAGCCCATGCGCAATAAGCACTTTGAGTTTTGCAGTTTTATAACGGTTAATGTTCGTTACTGCTTCAATAGCTCTGTCATCAGTAATGGGTATCCCGTTATCCAGTAAAAGCTCAAGCATTTCTACTGAACTTTCATTAATTGCCCACATCATTGCTTTACTATCTTCGATTTCATCTTTTACTGCTCTTTCTGATAAAAGCAATTTAGCTTCTTCAAGATTGTTTTGTCTGACTGCAATCTCAAGAGGTGAATACCTCGGGGAATTATTTATAACCCTATTGTAATCAAAATCATCTTGGCCAGGTTTTTGAGTTTCAATCTCTACTTGGTTATTTTCTGTTACAAGAATGGGGTTATCTGTTATGGGTGGAATTTTTAAATCCCTGCTCTCTTTAATGAAAACATTTACAGCATCCGTACCAGGTTGCTTTACTGCATATCCCCAAAAATTATTACCGGCAACAGGTGCTTCATGTCTATCCTTTAAATGCTTATATGTTAGCAAACCGGTTTGGGTATCTACATTATAATACCAGATAATTCGAACCGAACCATTATTTATATATACAAGCGCAATATCATCGCCTTTTGGAATGATAGTAATCCTATATGCACGACTATTGTTGATATCGTAGAGCTTGTCAAATCCAGGAAGATGGCCAATAATCTTTTGATGAAACAGGACTTTCACTTCATTCGAAATGAATAGCAAGTTCCCGGAATCGATCTTCACGTCACGAATAGGGGCTCCTTTTTTAATCGAAGTGAATAAATCGACCCTCTCATTGGCCCACGCCACATAGCGATCTAATTTCTCATCATAGGCAAGAGACAAGATTTCTATGTTATTGAGTGAGTGAAAGTCAATCCAACTACGTTTATTGGCATCAAACCGATATATTAAGCTTTTGCCATCAAAAGAACAAACCACGGTAACTATGTTACGGTGAGTATCGTATGCAACATCCTTTGGCCATGAAAATCGGGGAAAATCCGGTGGCAGTGTGGCGACGAACTTTTCATTGTTTGAACGGTTAATAACTTCTAATTGGTCATTTATTAACAAATACAGCATGTCGCCCGATTTAGAAAAAGCAAGCCGACCCCACTGGTGATAAGGTTTGTTTTCATTATTATGAGGGCCTGTTAATGACCATCGCGCCTTGGTATATTCATTCGTAGTGAGTTCAAAGCTAAAATCGTTTTTTGGTTTTTGGGGTCTTAGGCCGGTTAAAGTTAACATATCACTCGGCGCGTCGGGCTCTGAGACAGACACTAAAGGCGGAATCGAGTACTGTCCCCGAAACACATCAATCTCAGATATTCCAAGCCAGCCATTTAGTTGATTTAGGAGGGTCTGAAAGTTTATGCTTTCAACCTGGGACACGTAAGGAAGGTCAACCAAAAAGCCTAATGTAGACGTAGTTGTGAAAACAACGGGCAGCTTGTAACCAGAAGCGATAATTCCTTTAATATTTGTTGACGGTGAAGCATCTACATGCCAAGCTACCTTCTCGTAACTTGTGAGTATAAGGAGAACATTTCTACCCGGACGGTCTATAAATACTCTAACATGTTTTCCTGAATTTGATACCTCATATCCGGAAATAACAATGATTTCGGAATCGACGGCGAGCGCTTTTGGCGGTTGTGTAGGAGATAAATTAAGTGGCGTGTTCAAGTTTTGCTGTGATTCAATCTGAGGTGGTCTCCCGAAATGAGGTTGTTCCTGTGCCATAGTCTCGGAACAGCATCCCCAAGTGATTGCCAATATCGATAGTGAGTATATGAGTGTTTTTATATTTCGCATATTTCTCCTCGTGTACTTCATAATGCCAAAGTCAAAAAATATCATTGAGGTCTAAATCAGTACACGCCCTTCTTCTGTTCACCGATCACAATAACCGAATCAATAGCCAAACCAATCTTTGAACGTACATATTGATTAAATGAGTCGCCAGGATATATAGATCTTTTTTCAATGGCTATCGGAATAACAATTCCGGGCGGCAACTTAATAGTTGAATCGCCAAGCACATATATTCCAATTGTTTCTGACAAATCTCCTTCTATGGTCCATCGGAGATCATTCCCACAAAGAATTAATATCACAGGCGATGTAGCATCTTGTTTTAAAGTAATATTTCTATGTTCAGAACGTGATATAAAAACCGCGATAGCCTTAGTGTCTGCATCAAAAGGAGTTGTGAATAATGGACTGCATATTGTATTGTCCAGCATAAGAGGTGTATGCCAAAGATTATTACTATCACCATCCAGGCTCCAGTGTTCTAATTTTAATTTATCGGTAAGCGGGATATTTTCTTTGCTGGCTATAGTAAACTCTATGTCATAGGTGCTATAGTTTTGAATAGTTTTGATTTTGTTAAATGGCACCTCTTTGGAGGAGTCAATAAGGAAATACAAATCGTTACAGCCAAAATACAAAGACTTAATGCCAGTGCCATTTTCATAGAACTTGTATCGTTCTGTATCCTGAAAAAGCGAAAGGATTGCATCGAGCCTAACCTGAGTGGGTTGCAATTTGTAAGCTGTTAAAAAATCACTAAGCGTGCTACGGTCGTTTCTCATATTGCTCTGTATATGACAATCAGCACGGCAATAAGAGTATCCGTCATATTCCATAGGATCCTGCCTGGCTTCTGCTTTTTGACACGCTAAGCCTAAATTGAAATATGCCCTAGCTTTTTGTTCATCTGATTTTGCCATCTCAATAAGTTTGGTCGATATTTTTGCGCTTTCACCAAACTGGTCTATTTTCAAGGCGACCAGAGAAAGGTTTGAGAGGTATCGCTCGTTTTCCGGATTAAGGGTTACCGCCCTTCTCAATAAACGATAGGCATCCTGCAATTTTCCCTGCTGATATAATTTTTCAGCTTTAAGATTTTCCTCTTGAGACAAGGCAATCTTCTTACTATCGTCCAAAGGTAACAGAGCTAATTTGAGTACTTTCCGATCATCATCTGTTAAGTTTTGATTAAAATCTCCACAACTGCTTTTCTTGGGCTGTCTGTACCCTTTTTCAAATTCAAAACCGCCGAATTTCACGAGGTAGTCATAGGGGGTATATCCTTCCGAGTCCGCGATATAGGTTGGAGCACCGTAATCTAATAGTAATTTAATAAATTCCATCGATGCATATCTCACGGCATAATGCAGCGCACTCAGATTCTTGACTTTTATGGTATAGTTGCATGTATCGCCACTATCAATGGTCGTAGCTTCCGTATATGCGCCACGCCTTAACAGTATTTGTGCCGATTCAAAAGCGTTAAATTGAGCCGCATACATCAAAGGTGTTTTTCCAAAGATATTTGCTTTGTTTGGATTCAGGCCCTTTTCGAGTAAAACCTTGAGCAGCTTTGGACGTAATATTGCAAACGTTAAAAGGCTATCTGGGCCGGTATTATCGGAGTTTTCACTGATGGATTCTTTTATTAATTCTTCAGCGCTCATACTTTCAAGAATTATTTTATGTAAATCATAATCCTCTTCGTCCTCGCTGCCATGATCAAAACCAACTATCAAAGCGTACGAAATTAAAGATTGCGCCAACTCATCAGCGGTTTTTTCACTAAGATCAAAATTTTTGGCGAAGAAGTTTTTTAGTTCTATCTCGGCTTTGGGTAAATAGTCTAAATAACTTTTGTATTTGCAATAGTTCCAGATGCCGCTGTATCCCCATATATATTCGACTCATAATTCTTGCTTCTTGGATCATATTTATAGACCACATCGAATATGTTCTTTTTGCTTCCTGGCGCCAATACTTTGAAATCGTAGGTTTCAAAGTACTCCTCGTGATTTTCTTTATTTAGGTGATATTCGGCAAATGGCTTGTTTATTAAAATGTCGTTAAAATATCCCTCGCGCCAGCCTAATGAGTAATTTCTTCGAACTATTGCATAGTACTTTCCATTCAGATTAACTTCCGCAATTCTCAAAGCAACCCCATCTATTTGTATATCTTGCCATTCAAGTTCGCGTAGATTTTTCGTGATTATTGCGGTTGAGTCGTTTTGCGGTCTTGTGCCATAAATATCTGCGTGAAGCGGGTTGGTTGTCTGTGAACTTTTGAAATAATTTAGATAAGCATCCAATAATGGTTTGCAGATTTTTGGGTCATTATTAACGGTAAGCGTGGGCTTGAACCAGGATGCCGATACATTATAGGTATCTTTTTCTTCAGCTAATACGAACTGAGCGGTTACTAAGAAAGCAACAAGTACTGTTACTATTTTTGTACTGTTGCGAATGTAAGAAATAAAAAAGGTAGGTGCAGTCATCGAAACCTCACAGTATTATTTTATGATGTCTAATAATTATCAAATAACGCCCCATCTCCTGAGTTCGAGAAACGATATAGCACGGAACGAGATATTAATAAAGGCAATAAAGTAATAAAACAGTATGGTTATACAAATTAGATAGCGCTTTTTGGAAACAGGCTACAACCAATCTGCTAAACACAGTTATTTTTTGAACAATTTAATTGATAAATCTGATATCACACAATGAATAATTTAACTCTCATCTGATATATTAAGAATACTATTTATTCCGGATACCACCTCTCTTAATGGTGTGAACACCGTATCAGAAGATACCAAATGCCCAAAAGAGGCTGCGTTTAACCATCCGGTTATTGCATCTATCCCATTTTTTTCTAATTACTTGACTTGACATGTTAATTCTGATAAAAGCCTCAGAAATTGCAGCTTAAAGATCTTTAATAATAGATGACGATATAAGAAGCTTTGTCCTGATAAAATAATCAATCGTGGAGATTTAAATGAAGGATAAATTCAGTGCCGCTATTGGTATCAAGGAATATGTCGATAATCTTCAAATATTTAACGGTCTGCTTGATACAGATGGAAAACTTCTGATAGCTAACCGTGCAGCAATTGAAACCTTCGGGATATCTTATGAAAATGTAATCGGAATATATTTTCCTGATTCCTACTGGTGGTCTTCTGACCCTAATGCTAAAAAGTGGGCGGAAGATGCAATCCAAAAGGCTAAAAAAGGCGAGTCTGTCATCTCCGAAAACACTGTAAGGTTGGGAGAACATGATTTTATGATTCAGTTAAGTCTGCAGCCTGTTTTTGATAACGCTGGGAAAAAAGTAGAATATCTTGTAGCTGAGGGACAGGATTTAACCCATATTAAAAAAACGGAAAATGAGCTTAACAGATCGTATAAGCTCATAAACACCTCTTCAGTTTTTACAGGAATTATTGATACAGACGGAAACCTTCAGATAGTAAATCAAAAAATCCTGGATTATTTCAAGTGTTCCAAAAAAGATGCGACTGGCCTTCCTTTCTGGGAATGCAGATGGTTTACCCCATCATCTGTATCTGTAAAAACAATCAAAAGCTCAGTAAATAAGGCGCTTCATGGAAAGACAACCCGCACAGAAGTAAAAGTATTTACAAGTGATGGCGGGGAAGTGCCGACATATTTCAGTCTGACTCCAATGCGTGACGATTCCGGTGAAATCATTGGAGTTTCGTTCGAAGGTATCATTATATCCGAAATCAAGGAAAAAGAAGATCAGCTTATAAAGTCCGAAACCATGTATCGTGAACTCGTTACTCACATGAATGAAGGCCTGGTGATTACAGATGAAAAAAACAACTTCATCTTTATGAACCCTCGATTTTGTGAAATGCTGGGCTATACTCAGAAAGAAATTATGGGTATGCAAGGCAAGGATATACTTGATGATAAAAACTATAACATATTTCTTAAAGAAGTAAAAGCCCGGCGAACTAAAGGTAAAGTTTCACGTTATGAACTCACATTTAATACTAAATCGGACAAAAAACTTCACTGTCTTTTATCTGCATTTCCTGTTCTTGAAAAAGGCGTTTATAAAGGAAGTAATATCACTGTCACAGATTTAACAGAGCTTAAGGAAAAAGAAGAAGCTTTGCAAAAATCTGAAATGATGTATCGTGACCTTGTAACATCAATGAATGAAGGGCTTGCGATTACCGATGAAATGGGAAACTGCACTTTTGTTAATCCAAAATTTTGTGAAATGATGGAATATAGTGCAGAAGAACTAACTTCCATGAAAAACAAGGATAATTTGGATGAGCAGAGCCGACTTATACTTAAAAATGAGCCGACAGAACTGGCCACCGGCAAAGCTTCAAAATATGAAATCGCATATATTACCAAATCGGGCAAAAAACTGCCGGTTCTTCTATCTGTATCACCTATCATAATAGATGGAGTCTATAAAGGTGCCCGGTCGGTTATTACAGATATTACCGCTTTTAAAGAAATGGAAAATAAACTTCTTCAGGCTCAGAAGATGGAGGCCATTGGAGTACTTGCCGGAGGAGTAGCCCATGATTTCAATAATATTCTACAAACTATTTCAGGATATACCCAAATTCTTCTCCTTAGTAAAAAATCAGGCGATCCTGATTTTAATGATTTGAAAGCAATTGAAGAATCAGCCCAAAAAGCCAGCTCTCTCACCAAGCAGCTTTTAGTCTTCGCCCGCAAAAGCGAAAGCAATTTAAAACCAATAGATCTCAACCGGGAAGTAAATAAAATTTCTGATATTTTATCGAGAACTCTTCCCAAAATGATAGAAATTGAATTGTCTTTGGTGGAAAATCTCAAGACCGTCAATGCCGATTCGGTTCAGATCGAACAGATTATTATGAATATCGGATTGAATGCGGCACAAGCCATGCCTGATGGTGGCAAGCTAATAATTGAAACCAGAAACATAAATTCGTATGAAAAAAAGGCCATCCCTGATTTAGGGTTAAATCATGAGAAATATGTTTTGCTGAGCATCTCGGATACCGGTATCGGCATGGATGAGGAAACACAAAAACATATATTCGAACCATTTTTCACTACTAAAGGAGCTTACGGAACCGGCCTTGGCCTGGCTATGGTTTATGGCCTTGTTAAGAACCATAAAGGACATCTTACATGCCGTAGTAATCCGGGTTACGGAACTGTCTTCACAATATATTTTCCTGTAATAGAAACCTTACCCGCTGAGCCGAATATAAAAATGATTGAAGAAAAAGAATTAAACCGTGGCAATGAAACAATTCTGCTGGTTGACGATGAAGAACCTTTGCGAAGGCTAGGGCATGAATTGCTTAACAGGCAGGGCTTTAATGTAATCGTAGCTGAAAGTGGTGAAAGAGCGATAGAAATCTATAAAAAAAAGAAAGGAACCATTGATCTTGTAATTCTTGATGTAAGCATGCCTGGAATGGGCGGATATCTGTGTTTTGAAGAGCTTAAAAGAATAACTCCCCATGTTAAAGTTATTATCGTTACCGGCTATTCTGATGATGGAAAAGTAAAAGAAATAATTAAGTCGGGAGCCGCAGGATTTGTGGGAAAACCATATCGTTTAACAAATATATTAAATAAAATACGTGAAATTCTGGATATAAAAACAGCAAAGCAATAATGGACTCGTATAAAGCTGTAAACTTCATAGCCTATTTCAAAAGGAACTTCTTTTGTTGTGATAGGAACTTTATTCTGACAAATGTTATGGGATACAGTTACTAAAACCGTACCGGTGAAGGAATGATTTTCAAGCACTTTTCCTTTATTGTTGACAGTTATTTATAGTATTGATAAAAATAAACAAAGTATAAACTTAAATAATTTGTTAAATTCAAATAAAATAGAACGGCGGGGTAAACGGAACCTATGAAAGTAAAGTCATTGATAATAGTAACATTAATTGTTGGAATTGCAGCCCTTTTTCTTTCAGCGTCTATATTTGCCGGAGCAACAATCCCGGATGCAATGAATCTTGAAACAAAGGGATATGAATGCCAAAAGGGCCCAGTTCAGTTTTCTCACAAGAAGCATTCTGAAGAGTATAAGGTTGCTTGCGGTGATTGCCATCATGACTCAAAGGGTAAACCTTTAGCCGATCTTAAGGCCACCGACAAGGTTCAAAACTGCATAGAGTGCCATAAAAAACCGGGTGCTAAACCAAAAGGAAAAGATGCTCCTAAGCTTTCGGAAAAAGAAGCGCTTGAATATAATGCAGAAGCTTTTCACAAAAACTGTATAAATTGCCATAAAGAATTCAATAAGAAAAATAATACAAAAGCAGCGCCTACAACTTGCACTAAGTGCCATGCAAAGAAGTAAAATAAAGTAAATCTTGTTTTATTTCAATTCCACAAGAAGATGTTTTTTAAAAATATTGGATAAGTTATATATGGCCGGTTTTTAAATAAGAAAATCGGCCATGTTCGTGGATTTTTATGTGAAGCAGTGGGAGTTTTTAAGCCGTCAAGCTTTATTGTCCCTGTAGCTGACAGCATTTCGTATCATGGCTTCAGCCCAGGCGGGTGTTCCGAATGCGTGAATATGGGTATATGTGGCAAGAACGTTTTTGAAAATAATACCATCTTTATTTTTTATAAATCCTGATCCTCTTTCCAAGCAAAACGCAAGGTCTTTTTCTTCCCCATCCCATTCAAGAACACTTGAATAATGGAATTCATGACCATAAATTTTGGTTCCTACTTCGTAATACGGATTTTTTCCTTTAACTTCGGAAACGGTGTATCCATGGGCCTGGGGTCTCTTTGAAAATCCGAAAACAACCGGAAGAACACCTGCCATGGCATAGGTTTTACCATCAAAAAAAAGTTCTTTACCCAGATACATCAACCCGCCACATTCAGCGTAAATCGGAAGACCTTCTGTTGCCAATGCTTTCAGATTATCTTTAAAAGTTATATTTTCAGCAAGCTCTTTTGCATGAGTTTCAGGAAAGCCGCCTCCGATATATAAGGCATCAATATCAGGAATGTTTTTATCGGAAAGAGGACTTATATACACCAGTTCTGCTCCGGCAGAAATAAGCGCCTCAATGTTTTCATGGTAATAAAACTGAAAAGCGGAATCCTTAACAATACCTATCCTTGGATTATTTTTCGAAGATACTGTTATGACATCATTTACTTTTTTAGGAATTCTGCCTGTAGTATTGATTTGTGGTAGATCCGGGGCATTGGAACCGGTCTGAAAAAGCATTTCAAGATTTATGTATTTTTTTGCCATTTGTGCTGCGGCAGCAACAGAATCAGACGCCCATTTATGTTCCTGAGTCGGAACAAGTCCCATGTGCCTTTCCGGAAAATTTTGCTTTCCAAGCTTTGGAATGGAACCAAGTACACAAATTCCGGTATGATGCTCGATGCTGGTTCTCAGTATATTCTCATGCCTTGATCCGGCCACCCTGTTTAGTATTACACCCTTGATGTCAACATCGTGATCAAAATGCAGGCAGCCCAGCACAACCGCAGCAATTGTTCGTGTGCTTTTTGTGCAATCCATACACAAAACAACAGGTGCTTTTAAAAGTTTTGCAAGTGCCGCAGTGCTCGTGGTTCCTTCCACATCTATACCGTCGTAAAGCCCTCGGTTTCCTTCAATAACCGATAAATCCGTGTTAAGAGAATTAGAATAAAATGAATTCAGGACTTGCTCGACAGGACTAAGGAAAGTATCCAAATTATAGCAGGGCCGGCCTGCAGCGAGGGCAAGCCAGCCCGCATCAATATAATCAGGACCTTTTTTGAAAGGAGATATTTGCTTTCCGGCAATTTTTAAAGCGGCAATTATGCCGGTAGATATTATGGTTTTTCCTGCACCGCCTCTTATGGCAGAAATAACTATTCTTGGAAAAGCCATATTCTCCAGCATCAAATAAGAAATTTAATCTTCATCTTCGGCATGAGCTTGTTTGCCTATGCCTTTGAGACCAATCAAAGTAGTACTTCCGCTTGACCAGTATTCAAGAGTTCCTTCAGTTACCATTTTATTTACCAGATTTTTTACAGCTCTCGGTTTTTCTTCCGGAGCCATTGCGTAGAAATCTTTAAGATAAAATTTGGACTTTCCTTTTTTACCTTCAAGAGTTTCTATTATTGTCTTTTTTAATGCTTCTTCATCCATTTTATGGCCTCATAAATAGTATAACCGGGGCAATTTAATGCCCCGGTTTTATGTTAAAAACTGCTAGAACTTAAATTGCGTTGTCTGACGCCATGTGAAATAAGCCGGATCACGGAAATCATCAATAAGATGATGTGTAAACGGAAGTTCACATTTATCAAAAAATCTTTCCCATCCGATTCTTTCAGCCCATTCTCCAAGACGCTCATATTTATTTGCATCCTTGGAATAGGCTTCTACCATCTTCTTGATTACAGCAGTTGTCTGTGGCCAACGCGGTGCTTCATTAGGAAGGAAAGCAACTACTACCTTAGAAAACTTGGGAGTGCTTATCCTGTTTGAAACCTTGCCGCCAGCCATGATTACTATACCATCGCCGACATCGTCTGCAAGTGGCATAGAGGGACACATTGTGTAACAGTTCCCGCAGAACATACATCTTTCATTATTAACTGCAACGCTGTTAAGTTTTACTCCATTAATCTCAACTTTTGCAGGTTTGATGGCTGCTGTAGGACATGAAGCAATTGCAAGAGGAATTTCGCACATCTTGTCAAGATATTCATGATCCAAAAGCGGAGGTTTGCGGTGATATCCAAGGATAGCGATATCAGAGCAGTGAACCGCACCGCACATATTAAGACAGCATGCAAGAGAAACACGAAGATGAGCAGGCAATCTCATGCTTTTGAAATCGTCGAAAAGAACGTCCAAAGTTGCTTTTACCGGCCCTGATGCATCGGTTGCCGGGGTGTGACAGTGAATCCATCCCTGTGTATGAACTATATTGGTTATTCCGGCGCCTGTGCCGCCAATTGGGAACTTGAAACTTCCACCGTCAAACTTTCTGCTTTCCAGATCTTTTTTCAAAGCAGCAACTTGGTCAAGATTTTCGGCAAAAAACTCTATATTGTTTCTGGTGGTAAATCTTAAAAATCCACCGCAATGCTTATCTGCAATTTCACATATTTCGCGGATATGCGTACAGCTCATAAGTCGGCAACCACCAACTCTTACCGTAAATAATTTATCTCCGGTTTCTGAAACGTGAACCAGAACACCCGGTTCAAGGATTTCATGATACAGCCATTTGCCCTTATTTTTTGCAATAATCGGATGATAGAACTCATCATATTTTCTCGGGCCGATGTCTGTTATTCTGTTTTCCATCGGTTTGTCTTTATTATAACCTGAGGATATAAATGCCATAGTCTTTACCCCCTATCTTTGATGATGTTTTCTGAATTCGTTAATGTCACGTGAAAAGCCGCCTTCAACTTCGTCTTCTTTCCAGAAGATGTAAGGATTGGATCTGGGCTCTTTAACATGCTGCGGCATTGGCTCAATATTTGTCATTTCAAGAAGCTTCTGGAAACCCTGGCGTTTAATAAGCTCACCGAGTCTTTCACGGTTTTTCCCTTCTTCCATCCACCAATCCCAAACAGCTTCGATAACTTCCTTGATTTCATCATAAGGCTCTTCTGCTTTAATAAAAGGAACAAGCAATGAACCCATCTGAGCGCCATCAAGGATCGGAGCCTTGGCTCCGACAAGAATTGAAAGTCCTCTGTCGTTACCGATTCTTAAAGCACGCGGCATAACGTTGATACAGTGCATACACCTTGTGCACTCTCTGTTGTTGATTTCAAGTTTATCACCTTCATAACGCATGCAGCCTGTCGGGCAAAGGGCAACTACTTCTTTCTGTATATCAAATTTGCCCCAGTCGCGTCCTGAATGAGCACCTGCATTAGGTGGATACTCACCACCGACATATCCTTTAACTTCCTTCTGATCAATCCTGATGTCATCCTTCCATGTCCCTATAAAAGACATGTCAGAACGTGCGATTGAAGCAACACAGCAGTTTGGACAGCCGTCAAATTTAAATTTGAATTTATATGGGAAAGCAGGGCGATGGAGTTCGTCCTGATAGTCGTTTGTGAGAGTATGACATAAATTCTGGGTGTCATAGCATGCATATTCGCAGCGTGCCGAACCGATACAATCGGAAGGAGTTCTCAGATTTGAACCGGAGCCACCAAGGTCCTGATTCAGGTTATGGGTCAATTCGAAAAAGATTTCTTCGATCTGTGGAGTTGTCGTGCCTATCCAGATGATATCTCCGGTTGATCCATGCATATTGGTAATACCGCTTCCTCGAAATTGCCATAGATCGCAAAGTTGTTTTAAATATGCACTGGTATAGAACTTACCGGCCGGCTGGCTTACACGAACTGTATGAAAATGTGCTACGCCGGGGAAAGTTTCAGGCTGGTCGCAATATCTTCCGATAACACCACCACCATAACCGAAAACGCCAACTATTCCACCATGTTTCCAGTGAGTTCTCCCATGCTTAAAAGAAAGTTCCAATATTCCCAAGAGATCTTCGCAAACATCCACTGGAATCTGGTACTCTATACCTTTTACATTTTTAGCCCTAACTTCTGCCTCTTGCTTTAGATCAGAAACAAAGCTTGGCCACGGCCCGCTTTCAAGCTGATCCAACAAAGGGGTCTTATGTTTCATTGTTTTACCTCCATGTTATTATTATGACTAAGTATACAAACAAAGAACGACAAACTTTATAAACAAAGCTTCTGCCTTCACCTCCCCTCGCTCTAGCATATTTATAGTTTTTTAAAAATATTATTTTAAAAATCATCATTCCGAAGGAGATTATCGTATAAAATTATTATTTTTTCTTGTCAATAAAAAAGGAATGTCTACATTTCTAGCTTTTTTAATGACTGGTATAATTCGCTGGAATGCCGGGATAGGTTCTTGTTGATAACCACAATATCAGGCGCCGATTGGTTAAATGAATTTACAACGATTTTTGAAAGATCAAGCAATTGATCTTCATAACATGATGAGAGATAATCAAGTAATTTATTATCAAAATCATTTGGAATCAAATTTGATTCACCTTTCATACAAAGCCCATCCATAAAACCTTTTATTGTTCCTTCGACCGCTTCATTATCAGCCCATACCGTATCACCTGTTCCATCCAACCTGTCAAGCCGCATTCTGATTGAAAGGACAATAATAAACATCAGCAATCCTTCAAAAATTAACTCAGAATCTGCAGCCACATTATCGACCATATTATCTATTGCATATAAAGAAGCATATTGCCTAATAGTTATAAGTTTTACATCAGGTTTGTTGTCTATAATCTTTACGACAAAATCTCCTGCCGCATGATGCCATGGGAATATCTGCTCAAATGTATTTATATTATAAAAAAAAGTCATAATCATAGCCGCCTGCCTGTATATCTCTATGGCATGATCATTTGATATAAACATATTGCCATTGATATGATCCCAAACAATTATTTTATATATGCCATCTTCAGGGTCCTTTGATATATGAAATTCATTATATCCTTCAAACCACTGGGCAAGAAACATGGCAATTGGAAGATTACTCCTTTTTGATATAATTTTGCCATATCCATACACTGATGGGATAAAGTTATTAGGAATTTGGGTGTGAAGCCTTTGCAAAATCAAATACTCATTTTCGGCACATTCAATACCGGCTTGTGATACGGCAACATTTAAAGCAAAGGGGATTTCGGAATCATGTGTAACTACTACAACCTTGGCAGGATGATAAAACTGGCCATGCTTTTCCAGCAGAATCCTTATTTCATTAATATGTTCGAGACATATATTCTGTTTTGAATACGATAATGCTTTTAATATATGTGCATAGTCATTTTCTTTAATAAAAGCGCCGGCAGTTTCAAAATAATCACCATAAGTAATAGAACCGGGGTTGTCTTTACAGGATTTTATCTGTGTGCTTTTTCTGTTTGAAGGAAGCGGCGAATTCCAGAGTTCGCTGTTAGGTTTGACAACTTGTTCGTGACCGGACAGGAAAAATTTAACCGGGGGATTTGCATGTATCGACAATGGGTGGCTACCTGTGTAGTTCAAGTTCCTTTATAATTTCCGGTGCCACAGCGTATCCGAGTTTTACTGCTATATCACAATGCTCAATAGCTTTATCAAATTGATCATTTTGCATATAGGCAATGGCGAGGTTATTATGGGCGACCGCGAAATTAGGCTCAATTTCAATAGCTTTCAGATTTGCTGCTATACTTTCTATTATAAGGTTTTGCATAAGGTAGGCATTAGCAAGTGTTGTATATGCCTGTAAAAAATTTGAGTTATATATAATGGCCTTTTTTAAAGCAGCGACAGCTTTATCAAAATCACCTTTTTGAAGATGAATAAAACCTATATTTCCATATCCTTCGGAGAAGCCTGCCCGTGAATTTATAGCCTGAGTATTATAATACAGACAACCGTCAAGATCGCCGCGTTGCAGGCAAATACCTCCGAGTTGCACATAGGCTTCAGCCAGACTGGGGCTGCAACCAATCGCATCATTTAGCTCTTTCTCGGCTTCATCAAAGTTTTTTTGCCCGATCAAAGCAACGGCAAGATTATAATGAGACGTTCCGCATTCCGGATTTGATGCAATAGCCGCTCTCTGCATCGCAATATATTCTTCTACATTTTTTGCTTTATCCATAATTATATCCTTGAGATTTTTTTATTAGGGGTTATTATGCAACAGTAAGATTGTCAAGAAGATTGTCAAGTAAAAACACAAACAGCAGTTATAAACAAAGGATTCTTTCCAAATTAATTTTTAATATAAAGGGGATTTTATGATTACCGGATGCTTTACCGCCCTTGTGACACCATTTAAGAACGATTCTGTAGATTATGAGGGTCTTTCAACACTGATTGATTTCCAGATTGCAAATGGAATAACAGGAATCTTAGCAGTAGGGACAACAGGCGAGAGTCCAACACTAACTTGGGATGAGCACAACGGGATTATAGAAAAAGTTACAAAAAAATCCAAAGGTACATGCCTGTGTATTGCCGGCACAGGCAGCAATAATACAAAAGAGGCGCTTGCGGCAACAAAACATGCCGCAAATGTTGGAGTCGATGCCGTCTTGCTTGTTGACCCTTATTATAATGGGCCAAGTTCTCTTGAAATACGAAAAGAATATATAGGCCCTGTTGCTTCGGCTTTTCCTGATATCCATATCATACCGTATGTTATTCCTGGAAGAACCGGAACACAACTGCTGCCCGAAGATTTAGCTCTTCTGTACAAGGAATTCAGCAATGTCGATACCGTAAAAGAAGCAACAGGAAATATAGAAAACATGAAACGAACAAGAAAATGTTGCGGTACCGGCTATACAATACTTTCAGGTGATGATGGCTTAACTTATGATATGATAACTGATCCTGAAATAAATGCGGCAGGGGTTATTTCAGTTATCACCAATATTGCGCCAAAGGCTATTGCACAGATGGTAAATGCCCTGATTCAGGGAAACAAGTCTGAAGCAAAACAATATAAAATTGCTCTTGATCCTCTTTTTGAACTTGTTACAGTCAAAACTATGGAAAAGACTCCTTACGGAGATGTGGTTTGCAGAGCAAGAAATCCTCTTGCTATTAAGGCCGCAATGACAATACTTGGTATGCCTTCCGGAGGATGCAGAAGGCCTCTGGGCAAATTGACCCGAAACGGGCTTGAAAAGGTTATTGATGTCTTAAGAAATGTACAAAATGAAAACCCTGAAATATTCAAGCCGGTAGAAGACTTTTTTAATATCAATATTGAAAAAAGGCTTAAAGATAATTCATTTATCAAAGATCTTTGCTATCAAAACTACTGAGCCACTTTCAAAACGTTTCAGTTTGGTCAAGGTCAAGGCGCGGGTAAAAATTTTAACCACAGGAATACATGGGGTATTTCGAGGATTAAAATTTTCGCCCAACGCAGAAATCGGCCAAAATGGGGCGTTTTGAAACTGGCTACTATATATAACTATTTATTTTTTTGCTCTTTTTGCCGCTTCTTATTCGCTTACTTTGGACTGTTCACTTTTAAATAATATTGAATCTAACCAGCCAAAAGCAAATTCGAGAAGAGCAATATCATCTTTTTTAATTTTTTCAACAGTTTCATTATCAATTTTATAACGGGTTAAAAAAGAACTTTCGAAAATAAACCTTCTGAATTTATCAACATCATAGCTTGCGGTAAAAAACATATTTTTACTCTTTTCCGTCAGCATGATGTTTTTCGGAAAGGATCTTTTCTTTACTACTAGATCCATCCATCCGGCATTGATTTGATCATTAATATCAACTCCCTGATCAATGCGCCATTCTCTGATTGTCCAAATCTTATCTTCCTCAAAGCCCAAACAGTGCGGTTCTTTCACAAAAAAATAAAACCCTTGATCATCGGAATCCTCTTTAAAATTGAGAGATGCAACTCCTGCAGGATAATAACGGCATGCAGTTGGCCTGTGCGTATAAACCAGACATCCGTCTTCTCTAACAAAGGGGCAGGATTTCTGTTCATCATCAAGAAGTTTTAAGGTAATAACCGGTAAATCCGTTTTTTCAAGAAGCTGGGGTTCAGTATATATCGCCAAAAACTCTTCCGAAGAAAGAGAAAGAATCTCTTTAAGTTTTATTATATCATAAGGCGTTAAAATAATAGTTATACCTCTGCAGCATTTTGTAAAACACGATAGGCCGCTGTGGCATCTGAATTTAAATTCACTGTCGAGACTGTACTTGACAGGATCTATGCTTGCCATATTATTGTCGCTATCCATTTTATGTTCCCTTACTAATTAATCTGTTCAACATTTTGTAAATTTGCAAAGTACAAAACCATGCTCCGTTATTTAATGGGATTATTAACTAACCTTATCCGGCCAGCCTGTCAAGGCGTTTGGTATTTTCAAAAGGGTGCATTATGCAAAGTGACATCTCCGTTTCAAAAATTTATAATAACTTTGGTTGACACTTTTTTCAACATACCTCACACATGAGGGCAGGGTAACCGCATTTAGAATCTATCCTGCCAGAACTTTCATAAGATAATCATTATCCCAACCAGCCCTAACCCGTTTTGACTTTATGCTCTTTTTCGGTGTTGTTTCTTTTTTAATCATATTCAAGGCAATATGTCTAAGCACAGCAAAGTTTTCCGGTGCATTTCCAAGTCTAATTCTGCTCTCATCTTCCCGGAAAGAAACATCTAATACCCAATGAAGGCTATTTTCAATGCCCCAATGACTACGGACGGCATTGCCAAATTTTTTTGCATCATTTGATATCCTGCCAATGTAATAGCTTGTTTCTTTTTCTGTCTTTTCGTCGAATTGCCTTTCGCGCTCAACCATACAAATTGTATTCAGATTTTTCCAGTTCTCTCTGCCCTGAAGCCAATCTATATCTGATGTTGTCCAATATCTACGTATCTCGATTTTACCATGCCCCATTGGGCAGATCTCTGCGTTGGGCGAAAATTTTGCACTTTAGTGAAGCTTTAGCGCTATCCTCGAAATACCCTATGTATTCCTGCTGTTAAAATTTTCACCCGCCTTGATCTTGACCAAACTGAAACGTTTTGAAAGTGGCTCATTATAATAACAAAATGTTTTACATCGTGAACAGTGATGTGTTGCGATTCATACACTGGGAATTTTTCCCCTTAATTTCATACCCATATCGGGAGCAAACCTTATTACTGTATGTGTCGGCTTGTACCTCTCAGCCTCCGAACAGCCCATTGGAATAACTATCAGATTGATCTTGCATCAGGAAAATGATAGTTGATTTTATGTAATTGAACAGGGACTCGAAAAAAATGTCATAAAAAGGGATAAAGAGTGTTGTAAATCGGGAGAGCCACTTTCAAAACGTTTCAGTTTGGTCAAGGTCAAGGCGGGTGAAAATTTTAACCGCAGGAATACATGGAGTATTTCGAGGATTAAAATTTTCGCCCAACGCAGAGATCGGCCAAAATGGGACGTTTTGAAACTGG
>JAHIFE010000136.1 GCA_018901125.1 Pseudomonadota bacterium
ATCCGCTTCAAAATAATTCTCATAAGAAAAGCCATAAAACATCTGCGAAACAATTTCCAATTTTTCCAGCATCATTTTTACTGCTTTTTCCTGAGTAATGGCCGGATCACCCTTGCCGCCGCTGTCCGAGTAAAAAGACAACGCCTTCTTCAAATCCGAAGCAATCCCAAGATAATCCACCACTAACCCGCCGGGTTTGTCCTTATAAACCCTGTTTACACGGGCGATGGCCTGCATAAGGTTATGGCCTTTCATGGGTTTGTCTATGTAAAGCGTATGCATGGAAGGTACATCAAAGCCGGTAAGCCACATATCACGCACAATAACCAACCTGAGCCCATCTTCAGGATCTTTCATCCGGTCTGCCAACACTCTCCGCTGCTCTTTTGTCGTATGATGTTTGGCTATTTCAGGGCCGTCAGAGGATGCTGATGTCATAACCACTTTTATGGCGCCTTTTTTCAGATCGCCACTATGCCACGTTGGCCTGATATCTATTATTTGCTTATATAAATCGGCTGCAATACGGCGGGACATGGCAACAATCATTGCCTTGCCTTCAAAAAATATTTCCTGCCGCTGTTCAAAATGATCGATAATATCTTGTGCAATCTGTTTTATCCGGTTTTTACTTCCTACAAGCGCTTCCAGTTGCGTCCATTTTGCCTTCGCTTTTTGCGTATCGGTAGGGGTTGATTCAGAACCTACCCCTTCATATTCAAGCTCAGTATCAAGTTCGGCAACAAGCTTTTTGCCTTCTTCGCTCAGGTTTATTTTAGCCAGTCTGCTTTCATAATATATTTTGACCGTTGCGCCGTCTTCCACTGCCTGGACAATATCATAAACATCAACATAATTCCCAAATACTGCCGGGGTATTCACATCATCGCTTTCAATAGGAGTTCCGGTAAAACCAAGATAGGTTGCTTTGGGCAGGGCATCCCGCAAATACTTTGCAAATCCGTACACAATCTTTTTACCGATCACATTCCCGTTCTTGTCCTTGTCATCTATCGTTTTGGCCTTAAAGCCGTACTGTGTCCTATGGGCTTCATCTGCAATGACAATAATATTTTCCCGTTCAGAAAGTGTTTCATAAACATTGCCTTCCTCAGGCTGAAATTTTTGAATAGTAGTAAAAACTACTCCGCCCGAAGCTACCTTGAGAAGCTCTTTCAAGTGACCCCTGTTTTCTGCCTGTACAGGCTCCTGCCTCAAAAGCTGCTTTGATGCGGCAAAGGTATCAAACAGTTGGTCGTCCAGATCGTTTCTGTCGGTAATAACAACGACTGTGGGATTATCCATTACAAGCACAATTTTACCGGTATAAAATACCATAGACAGTGATTTGCCGCTTCCCTGTGTGTGCCAGACCACCCCGCCTTTTCTGTCGTTCACGGGTTGAGAGCCCACTCCCACAAGTCCATAACTTGCGGGCGATTCCTTTATCTCAAGCCTGTCCAATATTTCTTTTTTGGTTCTATGGTAACCGGATGCCCGAAGTGTTGATTCAACAGCCCTGTTGACAGCATAATACTGGTGATACGAAGCAAGCTTCTTCACAGTTTGAATGGCGATAATCCCGGTTTCTCTATCTTCTTTTTTGGTTTTTTCAAAAACAATGAAATGGCGGATAAGATCCAGCAGCGTTTTCTTATCAAGCATTCCCTTGATCAGAGTTTCCAACTGGCCTATTAACGGTGAAGCTTCAACCTTGCCATCTGCTGTTTTCCAGAACATAAAACGGGTGAGTCCTGCGGAAACAGAACCTGCTTTGGCTTCCAGACCATCGGAAATAACCATAATGCCGTTATATGTAAATAGGCTGGGGATTGCCTGTTTGTATGTTTGGAACTGCCTGAAGGCCGATTTGATCGTTGCATTTTCATCAGCAGGGTTTTTTAGTTCGATAACAACCAGTGGCAAGCCGTTTACAAACAGAACCACATCAGGACGTTTGTTGACATTGTTTTCAATTACCGTGAACTGGTTAGCTACAAGAAAATCATTGTTTTCCGGATTTTCGAAATCAACAAGCCAGACAAGATCACCCCGACTGTGGCCGCCTTTTCTAATGGTTACATTGATGCCCTCAGTGAGCAGTCGATGAAACGCTTCATTGTTGGCAATAAGTTCGGGAGAATGAATCCGTTGAATTTGCTTGATAGCATCTTCTCTGATATCTGCCGGGATTGATGGGTTGATCCTGCCAACCGCTGCCCGTATGCGTTCTAAAAGCAGTACATCTTCAAAAGATTCACGTTCCGGGGTTTCGCTATCAGGGGCGATAGACGGAGCGTAGAGATACTGATAACCTGATTTTTCAAGTAGTTCTATGGCGAATTTTTCGATTTCAGATTCGGTAATTTTATTCATAGTATTTATCAGTTTGCCATTTCAATGGATTGGTTCGTATATATTCGGAAATTTGGTGGTAAGATTTTTCATCACGGATAATGTGTTCGTAATAATTGCGTTGCCAGACGGAAACGCCGGGAGTATTTCGCAATTTATTAATACGTTTTGCGGAAAATGTTTTTAATTGCCGCACAATTTCAGAAATTGCCACCCGTTTCTCCACCGTCGTAATCGTCGTATCCACACCCACATCCATACCCGTAGGGGCAGGTTCCAAACCTGCCCTTTCTGATTCCAACCCCACCCTTTGCAATTCCAACCCCGTTCGCTGATTCAATAACCGTTCATCATCAATAATTTCAATAATGCCATGAATATGATTCGGCATTACAACAAATTCATGCAAAAAAATATTTTTAACATGATTAATCAGGTCAAACCATGTTTGTTCGACTATACGTCCATAATCATTTAACACCATTTTGTCCGGGATATTATTTTGGGCGGGTTTGGAACCCGTTTCTGTGGTGGCCTCCGGCGTTTTGTTTTGGGCGGGTTTGGAACCCGCCCCTACGATTTTGCCAAAAATACACAACCGGTCTTGTGCGCATATGGTTATGAAATATAAACCGGCCTTTGAATAATCATATCCCTTTAACCGGATGGAACAACGATTATGTATATCAGGATCGTATTTCATGTTGTTTACCATTATATGCCCCATTTGTGGGAACATGGTACGCCTATCTACCTTTACCGTCTTTTGCAGTATGTGCAAAATTTGCACATACTGAATTCTCCTGTAACTCATTGGATGAAAAAATATTACGAAGATGTTTGGTAACAACGCTGCGGTCTATATCAAACAGGTCCGCCATCCGTTTTTGAGGAAGCCAGATATTTTCATTAGCATAAAGCACTTCGATATTGATTTTTCCGTCTGGTGTTTGATAGACGGTGATTTGATTGTCGGGAAGTTTTATGTTTTTTTTGGCCATAAATCTTTCTTATCTGTTATAAGTGTAATTGGCAGAATGTTTCAAAATGCAACCAACCGAATTCTTCTGCAATTCTCTGGATTCAAAAAAGTTTTTCAGGTGTTTCGTGATTGCCGGATGCTGCACATGGAATAGCTCACCCATGGACTTTGGGGTGAGCCAAACAGGTTCATGCTTTAGGAAAACCTCGATCTTTATCTTGCCAGCGGCAGTGTAGAGAAGGAAGTTGCTTGTGTTGGCGGGTAGTGCTCTATTATCCACTTGTTATTTCTTCCACTCCTCAACAATTTTATTAAAAACGACATCTTTCCATTTTTCTTTCCATATTTCCACATAGTTGATATCATTTGAAGATGGACAATATTCTTTGCATTCATCGACTTTCACTATTGATGGCATTACAATTGAATCGCCGATGAGCAACGCTTCACCTGTTTTTAAAGCAGGTAATGTATCCGTTAAATTGCCAAGTGAATCAGGTAATAATCGTTTGACATAATTTTGGTCATCAGGGTTTGTTAATCTCATTGCTATAAAATTATTGCATTGAGAAAAGATTGTTTCTGAAATCTCTGCCGGTCTTTGACTTACTATACCCAGTGTGATACCGTATTTTCTACCTTCTTTTGCTATTCTTTCGATTGCAGTTTTCGAAGCACGGTACTTAACCAAATCACTCTTTGGGACATATTTGTGTGCCTCTTCGTAAACCAGCAACAACGGTGTTTCACATGCAGCATTACCGGTTAATAATCTTTTGTAATAGTATCCATACTCAAACAATATTCTTGAAATGAGAGAAACTGTAATACTTAGAACTTCAAATGGGATGCCCGACAAATCAAAGACCGTAACATTTGCTTTTCTTTCATCAGTGTATCCAAGAAATTGTTTTAAAATAGATTCAAGCTCAATTTCATTTCTATTATCGAATAGAAATTTCAGCCTTGGGTTATTTCTGATTGTTTCCAAACGAAGAATAAACCGCTCAAAGTCGCCTGAATATGGGCCATTAACAAAGTCGGCGGAAGTTTTTTCAAATTCCAAATCTGATTCAAAATATTTTGGTATTCTATTTGCAATTATCTCATTAGCCTTGGTGGTAGGGCATCTATTATTTTTTTTATTAATTAACTCGTTGTTAATATTTTTGATATATCTAATAACTTCATCAATATCAAATTTCAAAGGTGAATCGAAATAGATTTTATCCTGCGGCAAATTTGGATTAAATTTTTTCTTGTTTCCAGTAACAGCAAACCGAAATTGCGAGACCTGGTTGTGTGAATTATCTTCATTGCTCTCAATAAAAAGATCGCCTAATTCATCGCTATCGAATAACCAGTATGGGATATTAATATTCGTTGAATCAACATGGTTTGCATTTGGAAAAGCACTTTTATATTCACCATGGATATCAAATAAAACAATATGAGAATTATTTAATCCGTCGTAGCCACTATTTTTAGCATTGATAGCATTTTGTAAAATTTTTGCAACAGTATGCGATTTACCTGATCCAGTAGAACCAACAATAGCAAAATGTTTGTTAAAAAATCTATTGCCATTTACGGGAGTATCTATTTTAATATTTTGTGCTAATTTCGAAAAACAGAATCTCTCTTTGTCTTTTAAGCCACTACAGAAAATGGCCTTAATGTCGCTTTGCTTTGCCGGTAATACTTTAGTTGGTGGTATCGTTAAGGCATCACCGCCGCGGGTGAAATTATTACCTTCGATTATGCCAAGAGGGTTGGCATCAATGACATAAGACCTTCCTGACGCTTTCTTTTCATCAACTACAATTGCGTAACTTTCTATAATTGCAATTAGTTTGTGATTATCATCATCTGCTATTTCCAAATATGAACCAACTTTAAGTTTTTCTAACTGTTCATCCGCTGAAATAAACTTACTCAAATCATCAACAGAAAGCTTAACTTTATTAGGAAATACGGCAATCACTTCAGCATTAATATTTTTATTTGGGTCTGTCATAAAATAAACCTCCTAACTTACAATCTGTTGTATCTCATTAAGCGTTTTGATTTCAATGTTTACCTCGTCAATATCCGTTGCAATAGCTAAAGGTGCTGACAAATAAAACTGATAGACCTTTTTAGCGGATTTTAAATCACATGCAATGATTTGTGATAGTATCTCATCATTGTTGATGATTTTAATTGAAATGCCATTTTCCAATGTTGATTTAGTGCGAAAAGCCTCTAAGTTGAAGTCAGAATCCATATAATTGTAACCATCCATCAAGACAACGCCATCACTAACTAACGAAGCTTTTAATTGTTTCAGTTTCTTTCTCGAAATATTACGAATGTAAATATATGGTGCCCCTGACTTGATTACTTTAGCTTGCCTTCTATAAAACTTGTGTTTAATCTGATGCACAGTTGTTTTGATGGATGAAAGGTTTTCATTTTCTTTTACTTCTATGATTATAAACCGTTCCCAATTATCTATGTTACAGTAAGTGAAATGTTTTTTCTTAATAGCAGTTAAATATTGCTGCTCGCCTTTATAAATTCGGTATGCAGAATCGAATACGATTTTGCGGTTATTGGTAATCAATTGAATGAGTTCACTTTTTGTGCACGTTCTATTTGCAACTACTGGGTTATTTACTACTAATTTTCTCAAATGATTGGTTATATTACCGTAATGAATTAATGCCTCATCAAAATCAAAACATTGTGCATTTTCTTTAATTATCTCGATTACCTGCATGAAATGATCTTGGAAATTCTTAGCAAAATGTAGCTCAAAGTTCGTAAGAAAACCATCTTTTAAATGTTGTGTAAAACTTGAATTCTTGTTGCCTAAAATCCTATCTAGTTCAACGCTGGTAAGAGTCTTATTACCTTCCTGCATCTCATTGAAATAACAATAAAGGTAATATTTTATATGTGGCGATGATTGGTATTCATTAATCAGTTGAATTACTGGTTCTTTGATTTTTCCGGGAGTGTATTGTTGTGTCTCTTTGTATTTTACTTGTGTTACAAAACTACTTGAATTGATGTCTTGAATTTGTTCGATAGAAATTGGCGTGTTATTATCAGCCTTGAACAATTCAAGAATGGTTTTGTCAATCTGAAATTCAAACCCCTTGATTGCATAATAGCCACCATCACACATTTTGGCACTCCTACGGTATTCTTACTTCACCGCTCATTAACTTCGGCAGTAATGTATCCCGCAGTTTAATGAGCGTTCGGATTTGCTCGAAATTAGCATGCAGTTTTGGTTCGGTTGAAGAAATGACTTCATTAAATAATTGAATAATATTATCAGGAGGAATAATAATCTCATAATTGGCAAGGTGGTCAACATTCACACGCTGTCGCCCGCTTGTCCCCTCAAGGCACCCTTCAGCGTAATCTCTAAAATCAGTGTTCTTTGCCAAGGTGTATGTAAAAAAGGGATGTAAATCCAATTTAGAGCGCATCACGATAAATTCAGTCGAACCCCAGCCTACTTGCCCATCTTCAAGGAAAGTCACATAGGATGATTTGCCGTTTTCCAAACATGGTGTTATTCGGGCAAGCAGCGTATCACCGTTAATAAACTTTGTTCCCGAATTGAATTCTCGTTCATACCAATTTTTAGGATGAAAAACCGAGGTGCTGACGTTTGCCATATCGAGATATGGCGCAGTAGCACCTTTCGACAGTTGTCTTTTAGGATTTAATTCAACTTGTTGTGTTATTTTCCCGATTTTTGGCTTCTCCTGCGCTTCCTCCACAAACCACTGCCTGAAAAGTGTTTCGGCCATGGCTTCGAGGGTTTTATTCTGGCGGTGGAGCAGGTCTAATTTGTCATCGAGACTGGAAAGGACGGAGGCGATGGCTTTTTGTTCGGGGAGAGAGGGAATTTTAACCGGTATTTCATGAATGTGGTTTCTGTTTAGAGTAGGTACTGCACTACCAGCATTGAATCCAGCAAAGTCAAAAGTATGCAAGAAATAAAATACGAACTTTTCATAATTCCCCTTGAAGTCCTTTACATATAATACTGTATTGTGTGCCCAGAAATCCGTTATATAAAACTTTGGTGTCCCAATGTTTCCACTGCGCCCAATAGTAATTCCTGGGCCTTTTGTGGTTGTCGCATTATGATAGCCAATGATTCCGTTAGAACCAGCAACAGGAATACTTCCAGCATTCATATCTGTCTTTGGGAGGTCATGCCCTCTTTGAAAAGTAACCACATCCCCCAACTTGCATTCCTTCCACTCGCTCATAAAGGATTATCTCTCCGGTTTCTGAAAATCACGACAGCTTTAATTGTTTGAATATCATCATTCTCCTTCATCTGAAATTCACCGCTGTAATATGGGTTTTCAGGTTTATGGCTAACTTCCATCATTTCAGGGGCAAGTATATGTTCATATCCATCCTCGTAACCATCCGTTAAAACCAGCATATCTTCAGGAAAAGATTTCAAGTTATTTATCAATTCCAGAACTGTCCTTTTGTTCTTAATCACCTAAACCTCCTATCTCCCATCATTCCTCCTCCAGCATTTTCATCCCTGAATCACCCGTCAATATCCGCATCTGCTGGATAGCGATTTTGTTCAAACGTTCAAGCCGTATATCCTGAGAAAGACCGTCATTGATAAAAAGAGCGTTCAGGTTTTCAAGATTCGACAAACAAACCAACTGCGAGACATCGGCATAATCCCGGATATTTCCTTTTTTATAGGGGTTTGCTTCCCGCCATTGTGTGGCGGTCATGCCGAAAAGGGTCATGTTCAGAATGTCTGCTTCTGTTGCGTAAATCTGGTTGATCTGGGCTTTGCTCAGTTCTGGGGGAATAAGATTTTCTTTAATGGCATCGGTATGAATCCGGTAATTGATTTTAGCCAAATTTCGGCGGATGTCCCAGCCAAGTTGTTTTCTCTCTTCATCCTTCAGTCGTTGAAATTCTTTTATCAGATAAAGTTTAAATTGCGGAGAGATCCATGAGGCAAACTCGAAGGCGATATCCTTATGAGCATAGGTGCCGCCATATCTTCCAGCTTTGGCGATAATCCCCTTTGAATTTGTTTTATCTACCCATTGTTTTACAGAAAGTATAAACCGGTTCAAACCAGCCTGATTTTTAATTCCCTCGAATTCGGGGGAATTAAAATCCGGGTTATATATTTCTTCCCAGATACCCAGAAATTCTATGGTATTTTTGTTTCTCAGCCATTTTTCTATCAAGGATAGGCCATTCTCAATATTTCTTACCATATCCGTTAAAGATATATAGTCCTGCTGGTCGTTTGAAATAATGGTAATTTCTTTTCCCTGCACCTCAATTTTGGCCATTTACCACCTCGATTTTCCCAAGATTTTTCTTTGTATTCCGGACTTAAAATCTTTAATGTTCATTTTAGACTCCAAGGTAAAATAAAACATTTCTTATTTTACTTTAAGCCATTAAGATAAAATAAGAGAAAATTTACCATTACCTTTTCATGTTTTGATTTCTATCTTTTTTAAATTTTCTTTAATCAAAGCATTCAATCCTTCTTCTTCCTTCAACTGCTCCTCAAACTCGGCTTTGAGCCTGGCAAATCTCTCATTGAAATCAAAATCATCTTCGTCATCGGCCAAACCTACATACCGGCCGGGTGTCAGTACATAATCCAGTTCCTTCACCCGTTCAATGGAAGCGGAATTACAGAAGCCCTTTATATCCTCATAATCGCCGTTCGGATTGCGCCAGTTATGATAAGTTTTCGAGATGGTGTTGATATCCTCCGCCGAAAGTTCCCGTGTTCTGCGGTTGATCAGATGGCCCATATTCCGGGCATCCATAAATAGTATCTCATTGGTGCGGTTGCGAAATCTGCCGTTTGCCCTGTTGCGGCTCAAAAACCATAAACAGGCCGGAATCTGTGTGTTTAAGAACAACTTGGCGGGAAGATTAACGATACAGTCCACCAGCCGATCCTCAATCAGTGCTTTGCGGATATCCCCCTCGCCGGAAGTCTTGGATGTCAAAGAACCTTTTGCCAGAACAAAACCGGCTTGACCGCTTGGGCTTAGATGGTAGAAAAAGTGTAGTATCCATGCATAGTTGGCATTTCCGGGAGGGGGAGTGCCGTAATTTTTCCATCTGCCGTCATTCTTAAGCAGTTCACCGCTCCAGTCGCTGTCGTTAAAGGGCGGATTGGCAATCACATAGTCGGCCTTTAGATCTTTATGGCAGTCATTTAAAAAAGATCCCTCATTGTTCCATTTCACCTGGGAGCTGTCGATACCCCGAATCGCAAGGTTCATTCTGGCCAGCCGCCAGGTGGTGTGGTTGCTCTCCTGTCCGTAAATGGAAATATCGCTAAACCTGCCCTGATGATCGGCCACAAATTTTTCTGACTGCACAAACATGCCGCCGGAACCGCAGCATGGGTCAAAAACCCGGCCCTTGTATGGCTCCAGCATTTTCACCAAAAGTTCAACAACACTTCGCGGAGTATAAAACTGGCCTCCCTTTTTGCCTTCAGCCAGTGCGAATTCACCGAGAAAGTATTCAAAAACATGACCTAAGATATCGGCACTGCGGGCCTTGGCGGCACCCATGGCAATATTGCCAACCAGGTCTATCAAACCGCCAAGATTGGTGGGGTCAAGATTACTTCTTGCAAACACCTTGGGCAACACATCCTTAAGAGAAGGGTTATCCTTTTCAATGGCATCCATAGCCTCGTCAACCACCTTGCCGATTTCAGGAAGTTTGGCTTTTGCCAGCAGATATGACCAGCGTGATTTTTCAGGCACAAAGAAGATATTTTCCGCCTTGTATTCATCTTTATCTTCGGGGTCTGCCCCGGCATAATCGCCATCACCACTTTTCAGCTTGTTGTATAAATCTTCAAAAGCATCGGAGATATATCTAAGAAACATCAACCCTAAAACGATGTGTTTATATTCCGCCGCATCAATGTTTTTCCTGAGCTTATCCGCAGCTTTCCAGAGTTGCTTTTCTATAGGCTCTTCTTTGTTATTGTTTTTCTCGGCTTTTGCCATTTATTGCTCCGGTTCTTAATTTACACTTTCTGGCTGTTATGGAGGTCAAACGCTCTTCTGTTTCCTGACAATCTGTTTGTCTTGTAGATCCGAAAAAAGTAATTATTCGATTCTGAATATCTCAGCATCCCGGAAAATGTTCAGAAAGGATTATTAAATTATTTTGATGATTTAATAGATATTGGTTTAAATTTCAACAAAAATTGTAATTAAAATAAGATTTATAAGAAAGCATATTCGGTTTGCAAATTTACAACAAATTATCTTTACAGATATCTATCAATAATCACAGAATATCTGCCGACCAGAAAACCTTTGATAAGTCTGTACTATATGTACTCTTAAATTTTTATCCGCGGACAGAAAATCTTCACATTGTTGAGGTTAAAAGGATAAACGGCTTTTACTGAATATATAAAGGCATACTCTAAATAGTTATGACAAACATATTGATATTACTTAAAAAGAATTATTACTGAAAATCAAGCAGGAAAGATCCTGTCCCTGTTCTGTTTTCATATCCCAACTATAGTAATGGTATCACCTTTTTTCTCAGCAAGAGACATTTTGTTAATTATAAATTCCAAAGTTTCTAAAACATCTCTCTTGATTGTCATAAATGAAGTGTTTGTATTTTCGCTATCTTCATACAAACTATCAAATGCTTTTATGATCTCTTCTTGAGTTTTATTGGCAATTATCGAAATCCAATTTTCAAAAGTGGTTCTGACTGATTGGATGGCTTTTGCATCTGAAAGATTTATCAAATCATAAGGATCGAAAGGACAATGTTGATTAGTGATTGAGCATAGTTGTCCCAGTAGATCGTCGGCCAGATCAAAGAAAATATCTTTATTGTACTCATCAGTTGATGGCCAAAGATTTTTCGGAATAAGCGGCGAATCACGGTAAACCATGTTTAGAAATGGTCCATGTTCTGACATGGTCAACCTGATATATTACCCGGTAATCTCCGACTCTCAATCTATAGCTCGATTCGGAGTGTTTTAATTTTTTGGATTGGGGAGGAAAGGGGTTTTCCGCAAGACTTTCAATTGCTTCAACAATTTTTTGGATGTATTGTTTGTCAATTTTTATAGATAGTGTTCTATCGAGCCTTTTGTATCAATTTTAAATGCCCCCATCGGCCATCAACCTTTTTTTAAGTTCGACAAAGCTTATCGAAGGTTCATTCTTTCGTTCTGCAATGATTGCAAGATCGTGAATATCTTCCAAGAGCCCTTCATACTCTTGAACCGGCAGAATCACCGCCGTTTTATTGCCTAATTCATCAATAATAAACTGAGTATTCATTTAATGTATCTCCTTTGTAGCAAATGGTATTTTCTAAAATACTTTGCCACGATGCAGTTGTTCAAGAAATTCTTTTACAGGAAGGACATCCACACCATCATAATGGTAGACCCTCGTGCCATTGTAGATACCGATCATACGATCTACATGAATTCCTTTATATTCATTGAGCGAACGCATAGGTTTTTCCCAACTACTGTTCCATTTTTCCGCCATCTTGACTTCAATGCACACAATATGAGGATTGGACGACTGCTGCCGTTTTTTTGTCTCAACTACAAAATCAATTTCAACTCCGCTTCCGGTTCTGTAGAAATAGATCCCTCGATGTTTTTCCTGAGTTTGGTTGTAAACTTTCAACTCATGCAAAATCAAAGTTTCAAGACTTGAACCTTTCCATATCCGGTCGACCGGATCAAAAAGCAGACCCGCTGCCGCTCTGGCAACGCCAGGGTCAAACCAAAAGAATTTCGGGTGTGTCTGTTCCCGTACTTTTGCCCCCGGTTTATAGGCAGGAAGAAAGTGCCCAAGCAAGGTGTCTTCTAAAATAGAAAAATATACATCTACACTGCTTCGTGCTACCCCAGCCTCACGCGCAATATTCTGCCCATTAACCATTTGACCGTTCAACTGTCCGGCAATACTTAGAAATCGCAAAAATGGAGGTAAGCTGCGAACAATACTTTCCTCTTTAATTTCCTCTTTAATATAAGTATCTACATACGCACTCAGAAAATCTGTCGGATTATCACGATGCATCTGAATCCAAGGCAAAAGTCCCCATTCCAGAGAAAACTCAATATCAAAAGCTTGTCCCAATTCCCCAAAAGAGAAGGTGTCAAGACTTCGCGTAACCGCTCGTCCGGCTAAAAGATTGACACCACCGCGTCGAAGCTTCCTGGCAGACGAGCCACATAAGGCAAACTTCCAGCCTTTGTTTTCTATCAGGCGATGAACTTCGTCCAAAAGGGCGGGAATTTTTTGAATCTCATCAATGACTACCCAGGAATCTTTAGGGCGTGTTCCAATCATGGCTTCCAAACGCCCGGGGTTTATAGAAAGTTCAAGGTTTAAAGACGCTTCAAGCAAATCAAAAAAGATGGCGCCAGGCATAACTTCCCGTAAGTATGTAGTTTTACCAACGCCACGGGGTCCGAAAAGAAAAAAAGAATATTCTGGGACATGAAGCAATCTATATATCAGGTTCTTTTCCATAAGCTAAATATACAACTATTTTGTAAGAATGCAACGCAATTTTACAATTCTATTGTAATTTTTGGGTCAATATTGAATGTAAAGGGGAAAAAGCTGGAAATAATCACAAGCGGCTTGCATAGCATGAGGGTATTTATGGGGGTATGGTAATTATTTATAGTTATAAATAGTTACCGTGTAATTTTGATAGACGCCACCTCATCATAATAGTAACAACCGCTGGCATTTCCCACCTGTCACAGTACATAATAATTTAGCATTCCGGCTGAATTTACCAATATATTGCAGGACCCTTCAAGCTCTTTCCTCACCAAATTATTTCATTTGACCACATAAAACATCCCATCTATAGTCCTTCATCATAACAAAGGTATAGTTTCGGGTTAGCAAAGATTGATTCGGGCTATGTCAGATAAGCCAAAAAATATTCATAAAGAATTATCAAGAACTTGTAAATAAACCCGGCGATGCTTTTTTAATCGGAAAGGACATAAAAAGTAACCACAATGCTGAAGAACTCTTTTTTGCACATACCCGGCATCGGAGCAGCCTTTGAAAGAAAGCTATGGGACTTGGGAATCCTTGATTGGGATTGCATCGTTTGTGGAAGGCAATTCAAATCTTCCCCCCAAAAAAAAGAAGCCATAACCCGTTATGCACAGGAATCCATTGAACAACTTTTTTGTAACAACCCAAAGTATTTTGCCGACCATCTCCCGGCAAACCAGCAATGGCGAATTTTTCCTGAATTCCGAAATTCAACTGCTTACATAGATATAGAAACAACCGGTTTGGATATGTGGGATTTTGAAATTACTACCATCGCCTTATACGATGGCAAATCCATCAGGCATTATGTTCAGAGGGATAACCTTGAAAATTTCATCCATGACATTCAACAATACAATGTAATAGTCACATATAATGGCAAAAGCTTTGATGTACCGTTTATCGAAAATCATTTCGGAACAAAACTAAACCATGCTCACATTGACCTGAGATATGTTTTAAAAAGTCTGGGTTACTCTGGCGGTTTGAAGTCGTGTGAAAAGGCCTTGGGAATAGATCGCGGTGATCTGGATGGGGTTGATGGGTATTTTGCTGTTCTGCTATGGCTTGATTACCAACAAAACAACAATAAAAAGGCTCTGGAAACCCTGCTGGCATATAATATCGAGGACGTTGTCAATCTGGAAACACTTATGTTAATGGCGTATAATATGAAAATCAAGGATACGCCTTTCTGTAATACTCATGAATTGCCATTACCACAGGTTCCTGAGATACCGTTTAAAGCTGATCATGAAACCATTGAGAGGATAAAAGGTAAAATCTTTGCCTCTTCATCACCTTACCAATACTGATTCGCCGGTCAAAGGAACGGTTAACCCATAATGAATGATAGACGGACAATTGACTATTTTAAAGGCTGCCTCATTGGAGGGGCCATAGGAGATGCTTTAGGTGCACCTGTTGAATTCATGTCTTTAAACCGGATACGATCTGCTTACGGTAAACAGGGCTTAACAGATTATGCTCCGGGATATGGCAGGAAAGGCGCTATTACCGATGACACTCAAATGCTGCTATTCACTGCTGAAGGTCTGATGCAGTTAATCATTCAGGAGACAGCGATTCCACCGGTTCTATTACAGGCAATATTTCAGGTGCATTAAATGGAATAGATGCAATTCCGAACAGCTGGCTGGATGATAATTTTTGAAAACCATCATCAGGCAAAATAACCTCGATAACAAAACAAAAAATAAACGAAGAAGTAAAAGGTTAATGAAAAAACTTACCTCAATATCTACCTCCACATCCATATCCTGAAAATAATCGTAAAATCGTCGGATTTCTTTACAAAAAGCAAATCTAATGTAATACATTGTATTATATAATATATTTTAGTTATTAATGCTCCTTGCAGTCCATTAAAACTGTCGGATTTCTTTACAATTACGGGACTGTTTTACAGAACTGCATTCATTATACTCTATTATCTCTTTATGTTATAACTTTGGCACGAAACTTGATTGTACAAATCTATAAGTGATTTTATCAAATCGAGGAGGATGCTTTTTATGAAATATAGATTTTTGGCATTATTTACTACAACCTTTTTATGTCTCATTATTTACAACAGCATGTCTGACGGTGTGAGAACTGTTAGTTCCATGGGTAATAATAGGCAATGGTCAGCACCTGCCAAGGCAACATTGGCACCGGGAGATTATGTTGCCAAGTCTGTTTATGGACGCTTATCCGGCGATGGTTTCCACAACTCCGGTCAAGAGGGCCAACTCGATGAATATGTTCCCTTGCTAAACAGAGGGGTTGTATATCCGGCAATGGGGTTCAACGATGGTAATACTGACCCCACTCGCAATAATCCTGACAACGCTTGGCAGCATATGGTCGATGAATGGGTAGATACATCGCAAGAGGTCGGAAGCAGGGTTATTCCCACAGACGACACTTTTGTTGCAAACCCAGAGCAGCCCATGAGTCTCTATCAACCCACCCCCTATACCAAAAACAACTTAGGCGGTGACCCTCCTCCTGTTAAACTTTTGCAGACGCCAGATGCCCCTATTCTCGATCTCATCCCGGCAGATGAATATAGCCCAACACCTACACCCACCCCGACACCTGAACCCACTACCTTGCTTCTCCTTGGTCTTGGGCTGATTGGTCTGGCAAAAATAAGGAAGGGGTTTGAAGAGTAAACCGAGTTTTAGTTTTTAAACACAAAAAGCAGGGTCAGATTGGCTCTGCTTTTTGTGTTTACAGCTATAAAAATAGCTATTTGAAGTATTTTATGAATGTTCTTCTTATCTTCTGAAAGGTGAAATCAGAACAAATTAACAGCCATTGAGAAGCCAACAATATCCATAGAATAAACAAACACTTGCTGTTGATTATCTGAAGCTTAAGAGCAATAATTCGTTTATTTAATAATGTTTATGACACTTCCAAGCATTTCATCATAAACTGATATCATCTTTAAGTTCGCTTCATATCCATTTTGAGTTGGAATAGTTTGAACAATTTCTTGCCCAATATCAACATTAGACATTTCTCTGATTGCTGGATCTCCCGGTTCGGAATACAACGAGCCGGGTGTGTCTACTCTGCTTATTTCGGCCTCTACGCTTCCATGAGATGTTTCAACAATATCGGCCCTGCTTTTTTTAAATTCATCTGAATTAACATTAGCAAGATTATTGGCACTCACGCCCATTTTGGTGCCAAACGCATAAAGAGCAGAAACATTATTATATACTGATGATATCATAACAGCCTCCAAAATTAAATTTCTCTCATTACCTGTTATCGGCATAATTTTATTAAACTTTAACAGAAAAATTTTCCCAATCAGCTGAGAAAAACAGGTCGGGAAATTCTATGATTCAGGATTTGAAGATTCTCTGCCATGGTCAGCGGAAAATGCACTCTCTGTTCGGTATCAATTAAATCATCAAAATGATTGTTGATTATTCAAGAAAAATAGTTTAGATTATCAATATAATTTTACAATCTATCTGGATATATCTGAATATCTCCATGGATGAGGAGATATTCAATACCTCATAATTACTTGTTAACATTGCCATATCTAATATCTGACCATATCAAACTATCATCCGGTTTAAGTTTATAGGAGGAGGGTTATGGAAAAGTCAGTAACTAGCTGGGATGATATTCCTTCTTTAGAATTGGAAATGGAGGATTCTTCTAAAAAAGAGGAAAAACCCATAGAACATCGTCACCATGTCAGGATTGATTCCAATGTATTGAAGGATTTATTACACAAAAAGGCAGATTCTATTCCTATTAAGATATCTACACAGAACGGAGTCTTCGATGGTAAGATAGAAGATCTGAGCCAACGCGGTGTTCGGGTTTCCGTTCCTAATCTTCTTAAAAAAGGTGAGCCTGTTAAATTAGGGTTTGTTATCAATTCCTATAATATCCTTGCCAAAGGAATAGTCATATGGGTAAGTGAAAACGAATCAGGTTCTACCGGAGGCCTAAAATTTGTAGATCCTAATCAAAAGGATATTGATTTCATTGGAAGCTTAACTTATGCGAGTAGCTTTAACAAAGTCGGCGAAGTCGAAGCAAGCAAAAAAGATCATATTAAAGACTTCCCGGAATAAGCATTCCGGAAACTATCTTAAGGAATAAAAAAACACTTATTCGTGCTCGGCAACTACAAAAGATGGATCGTAATTTAATCAGAGGGAATTTTCGGAAAGTTACGTGCTTTATTGTCTTAATTAATAGATAGTTATATAATATACTCCAAATCAAAGGATTAAAGAACCGGCAATAAAGCTTCAGCTCTGTCTTTCTACTCCTTCATTTCTCCCCCCCGGCAATATGAGCTTGTGCTTATTATCTCAGTTACGGAAATAGTGGCAATATCCATGAATTTTGAATAGTTGGAATCATTATGAGGCAACATGTCAACAACCCTGGCAAATAGATTTTCTCCGATAATTTCCTTGCCTTGATCCATACGCCTGATCCCGAAATGCAGTGTTTTGCGCTGCTCTATATCGAGCCTGTTCATAAGATTTTTTGTGGTCCATATTGATCCGAAACGAGCCATATCCGAAAGACGACTGGCATAGTTTACAGTATCACCAAGCGCGGTAAATTCCATATTTGGAAAATAAGGCGTATTTCCAAAATATTCCTGACCTTCATTTATTCCAATATTGAGATAAAGGTCATTCATCCAGCCTTTTCGTGTTTTCCATTCCATGCTTAATTGCTTCATCTTTTCCTTCAACTCAAGAGCGCAATTAATGGAATTAAGGATATAATTGCTGTTTTTTTCTTTAAGAAAATAAAAAACCATGCCATCGCCAGCATGCTTGCCATAAGTACCATAATATTTCTTAAAAATATCATCCATACACTTCCATATATCACGGATCAATTCGAAATATTCCTCAGGAGGCAATTCCGCACAAATACGGCTGGAATCCTGCAGATCTGCAACAAGTACGCAAAAAGAAATAAGAGAAGGCACGCGTTGTTTATTCAATTCATGAATTATTTTTCGGCGGCTTATAGCCAGATCAACTATACCGTAAAAAATATCATCCATAGGCGCGAGTAAAATCAAAATACCCTCCCGGAAAACTACATGATATCCATGATGGGGAGATAAACCATTTCCATTATTTCCGTCCAATTTTAAATATGTTGCATATCTTGATTCATTACAAACCGGTTTGATGCTGTCATATACCTTTTGGAGAAAAAGAACTTCATTTTCTCTGATACCGTTATAAAGATTATGAAGAGAATCTTTTGGAATTTTATTTTTAACAAATTTCATCAGATAAGATACAAGATCATTTATATCTCTATCAGTTGAAAGTAACCCAATTCTTGAGAATAACCTGAAAATATTTCTTTCTGATGCCTCCTTGATCAATTTTAAATCGAGACCGAATATCATTTTCTCAGCCTCGTTATTTATCCAATCAATTTCAAAATTATTATTTATGAGAAACGCAGGGCACTTGATATCGCTGATACTCAAGTTCAATAATAAGCCTTCCTGCATTTTATTCTCGGAATTATCACGGTGTACGTTATTATCGCTTGCGGTTGAATGGTCCGGGCCTTGGTTTGTTAATATAGATTCTTTCCCAACATGTTCATCATTTCTTAATTTCCCGGATTGTGCAGGAGCATCCTTTTGGGTTAAAATACTAACTATGCTCTCCATGGATATTCCTTCTTTTTTCATTCGTTGTACATTCGAAATGGAATCAACAACACCTGGCGGAAAATGGCCTATTTTCTTCGCACGTGAGTCCGGATCATCAGGCCTTCTCACAACTGGTTTTGGAATTATTCCCATTTTAATATAATTGTTGAGTGTAGCACGTGATATGCCGGTTGTCTCGAAAAGCTCAACACTCGTTAACCATTTGTTATCAGTATGTTCAGAAGAAATCATGGCCATACTCTCCTTAGTTTAAGCATCGATTTCAAAAAACTGCGCAAAGACCAATCCCTGTATTTATAATACATAATTATACAGTATAACTAAATATTTCATTTAGTCAATGTTTTTATACTGTATAATTATAATGCGCAATATCTATTTAAGCTTATGTATTATACTGTACAATACAATTGAACAACAATGCGTATGAACATTAATATATACAATATATTATTAGATAGTTGTGCCTGCTATAGTGTGGCAGCTATTTAATATATTAGGAGTTATATAATGTTTATTTAGGCTGTATAATTTATCTTACAATCAATTGCTATTTATACTGTATAAATAGCTTCGACAGGAATTATATGCATCTACCGCACTGCATAAGGAAAGAATTTATAACTCATTATAATGACAGTAACTATACTGTTATCACAGATAACTGAACCAATTTTATTGCTTAATTATAGCGTTATCCTAAAATTTTGCTGCCAAATTAATTATGACGTCTTTAGGTATGTTAAATGTTTTGCACAACGATATTCACGCAAAAAAATCGTTAATCATGGCAACCTGATATTATAAATTACAGTATTAAGGTTTATAAATATAATTTAATTTTTATGATCAAAAAACCGATAAATTAGATAATTATAAGGGAGTTGAGTTAAATTCCACTATATTTATAATAATTCAGGTTATTATAAATATAGCACTTACACTTTTTATTATTTACATTCAGTATATTCAAAGCTATCTATTACAGCTTTTATTTAAGATCTTGCTGCTTATTTTTTTTAGAGAAGGGTTCAAGAGCATAAAGGTATTATGCAGTTTCAAAAGAAAAACCTACAAAAACTGGAAACAAAAAGAAAGCTTTTTCGGCTGATTACCCGCCTTTTTTTATACCTTACCTTATTATGCTGCTTTTTTCTGAAGCAGCCAACGGCTTTGGCCAAAGAAATATTTTCACAGGAATATATGATCAAGGCAGCATTTATTTATAATTTCGCAAAATTTATTGAATGGCCCTCTTCAACTTCACTCTCCCCTAATTTTAATGTTTGCATACTCGGAGCAGACCCTTTCGGAAAGGAAGTTGAAACAATTAAAGGGAAAAAAATCGGGATGAGTAAAATCAGTGTCAGCTATATCAAATCTATTGAGGAATTCCCAAAGATTAAAGATTGTCAAATTCTTTTTATCAGCTACTCTGAAAAACATAATATCGCTGCAATACTGAATAAAACTGATCGACTACCTATTCTAACGATAGCTGACCAGAAAAACGCAGCTCAATCGGGTGTTATTATAAACTTTATAGTCGAAGATAAAAAAGTGCGTTTTGAAATAAACAACAGAGAGGCTTTAAAGGCTGGGATTAAAATACGCTCTGATCTCTTGAACCTGGCAATGAAAATAGTGGACTAACATATGATGAAATTTTTTCCGAAAATATATCATTCAGCAAATGCATTGGAGATAAATAGACGCTTTCTCCTTATCCTGGTAACATTTATTTTAAGCTCCATGCTTCTGATCCCGATATTTTCTTTTACCATCGCTAATGCACAGGATATCGACCTTACCGAGATGTCTCTCGAAGAGTTAATGGAAGTCAGGATTAAACCTGTGGTAAGCGCCTCAAAATACGAACAGAAAACTACTGATGCGCCTGCGTCGGTATCGATCATCACTGCTGATGACATCAAGCAATATGGTTATCGTACCTTGGCTGAGGTTTTGCAAAGTGTACGTGGTTTTTATATAACATACGATCGTAATTATAATAATATAGGATTCAGGGGTTTTAATCGCCCAGGGGACTTCTCGTCGCGAACTCTTCTTCTATTGGACGGCATAAGAGTCAATGATAATATTTTTGACCAGGCGCCTGTGGGCACTGATTTCATACTTGATATTGATCTCATTGAACGCATTGAAATTATCCGCGGTCCCAGTTACGCACTTTATGGAAACAATGCCTTTTTGGTGGTAATAAATGTTATCACCAAAAACGGTGGGGAGATAAGCGGCGTTGAGGCAGGGGCTGACATCGGCAGCTTTGGAACATACAGTTCCCGCCTAACTTATGGAAAGAAATTCGAGAATGAAGGTCAACTGCTACTTTCCGGTTCTCTGTTCAACAGTGACGGCCAATCCCACTATTACAGAGAATTCGATACACCGGATCAAAACAACGGCGTTGCCGATAATTGTGATAGCGACAAATCCGGAAGTTTTTTTGCTAAATATTCACAGCAAGGCGTTACCTTTGAAACCTCCTATAATAAACGCAGCAAGCAGATTCCTACATCGCCCTGGGGGATATCTTTTAACGATCCCCGGAACAAAACCTGGGATGAAAGAGCCTTAATGGACATCAAACTGGAGCGTAGTATAGATAATGAGGTAACTGTTATGGCCAGGCTCACCTACGGATACTATAAATATTTAGGCGATTATATCTTTTCAGATAGCGGAGATAAAACAACCAATAGTGATAACGATAATGGCCAATGGTGGGGCGCTGATTTACACTTTACCAGAAAATTCGGAAAACATATGCTTATCGCCGGTGGAGAATACCATGATAATTTTACCCAGTATCAGAAGAATTTCGATGTGCCAAACATTGTATATCTTGACGATAACAGAAACAGCACAAACTGGGCTGTATTTATCCAGGACGAATATTCCCTGCTGACAAACCTGAAGCTAAATGCCGGTTTGCGATATGATCACTTCAGCACCTTCGGCGGAATCACTAATCCTCGTTTTGCCATTATTTACAAACCCTTCGCCGATACTTCTCTCAAATACCTTTTTGGTAAGGCCTTCCGGGCGCCCAATGTATATGAGACATATTATAATGATGGTAATGTATCGCAAAAGGCAAACCCAGAACTGAAGGAAGAAACTATAACCTCTCATGAGCTGGTGTGGGAACAGCTCATAGGCAAACATTTGACCGGCACGGCAACAGCTTATCGGTATAAAATCAATGATTTGATTTCACAGACAACCGATACCGACGATCTTTTGATCTATAAAAACCATGATGTTGTTGAAGCTTACGGTATCGAAGCAGAACTGTCCGCCTCTTTTTCAAACGGATTTTCAGGAAAGCTTAGCTATGCATTCCAGGAATCTGATTATAAAGGCGGCAACAATGTCTGGTCAAATTCCCCACGCCATCTGGCAAAATTAAATATTTCCATCCCGTTGATTCAAAACCGCCTGTTTCTCGGTATTGAGGAACAATATACAGGACAACTTGAAACCCTCTCAGGATCCTCAACCGGTGACTATTTCATAACCAATATGACATTATACGATCGAAAGCTTTTTGAAAATATGGATATATCTGCCAGCGTTTACAATCTCTTTGATAAGAAATACGGTTTTCCAGGCTGCGCAGAGCACGCACAGGATGTAATAGAACAAGACGGTATCAGTTTCAGGGCAAAACTGATATACAGATTTTAAAGAGCGGATACCGCTATAAGAAATAAGCATTTGTAACATATTGCTGCAGCATTCTCTGGGTATTAAAAAACGAACCGTTAAGAGCAATTGCATGCCTCATAATTTCGATAAACCGGTCCCGGTTATTATAAAATGTCGGAACTACAGAATGCTCCAGTTTTTCATACAGCGACAAAGCATCATTTTCCACACCGGCCGTCTTTTCCACCCCCTCGCCTCCTATTGCCCAACCGGTAACTCCTTCAATGCAACCTTCAATCCACCACCCGTCAAGGATGCTAAAGCTCGGCACACCGTTTAAAGCTGCCTTCATACCACTGGTCCCCGAAGCCTCCATAGGCGGCAGGGGCGTATTTAACCACAGATCTCCTCCGGAAACCAGCATCCTGGCAAGCCGCATATCATAATTTGAAAGATAACTAATCCTGATCTCGTTTTTCAATGATTCCTTCATATCCAGAATCCGCTTTATGATTTCCTTGCCATTCTGATCCTTAGGATGAGCTTTACCGGCAAAAATAATCTGTAATGGTCCGACATTTTTAGAAATATTTCTCAATCGTTCGATATCACTAAATATAAGATCGGCCCGCTTGTAAGCGGTCATCCTCCTTGCAAAGCATAATGTCAACAAATCCTTATCCATACCTGCATTTTCTTCCCTGTTCACATAAGAAATTAATTCCTTCTTGACCTTCATGTGTGCCACCCATATCTCCTGGGGAGAAATACCCAAAGCAGAGCGCAGACTGAAATTATCCTGACCCCAGCCGGCGATATACCTGTCATAGAGATTTCTAAAAGGCCAGCTTATCCAGGTGGCGGCATGCACACCATTTGTGATGGCATCAATCACATGCCCCGGAAATATGGATCTGGATACTTCCCCATGCTTTTTTGCCACCCCGTTCACATAATGGCTCAGATTGAGAGCCAGATAGGTCATATTGATGGTATTACCCTGTATAAGATTCGGGGTTGGCTGTCCCGGCTCCGCCTTTTGCTGGTTTATATTATTGGCAAGCTCTACACATAAACAATCTTTCATATCTAAATAATCCTGCCGGTCCTGAAAAACCCTGCTGAACAGCTCAAAAGGGAACTGATCGTGCCCTGCCGGAACCGGAGTATGCGTAGTAAATACACATTTACTTTTGACTGTTTTAATATCCGATTCACTTACAAAATTTCTACCGGCCTTTCCTGCCTCTTCATCTAACAATTCAAGCGAAAGAAAGGCTGCGTGCCCTTCATTCATATGAAACCGCTTAATATCATTATAACCAATAGCCCGAAGTATCCTTACCCCACCTATTCCGAGAATTACTTCCTGACAAAAGCGGTATTTCTCGTCTCCGCCATAAAGAAAATGGGTAAGCGTCCGGTCCCATTCGGAATTGCCGGCAAGATCCGAATCCAGCAAATATACAGGAATTTTATAACCGCTGATTCCCGTTATGTCATATCTCCAGGCCCGTATACGCACTTTACGGTTTTCAATAGAAATGGATATTTCGGACGCTTCTTCACTTAAAAAGTCATTGACAACCCATTCTGCAGGTTGCTCTGTCTGCCAGCCGTTTTGATCGATTTTTTGGAAAAAATATCCTTTCCGGTGAAGAAGTGAAATCCCGACCATGGGTATTTTAAGATCGGCTGCGGAACGCAAAGTATCACCTGCAAGAATCCCCAGGCCGCCGCTGTACGTAGGAATCCCCTCTCCTATGGCAATTTCCATAGAAAAATATGCTATTAATCTGTCATCCAAGATATCCTCCTCTCGCATGCTTGCTGTTTTTGGTCTGTTTACGCAGACGGAAATATCGCTCGAAAGTTGCTGCTGCCTGTATCCGGAACTATATTATCTGCTCTGAACCGGTGTTTATTCTCGATTTCATATTGGATGGGCATCTTCAAAGCTTCGGAACAGAATAACAGGTTTTATTTTAAAGCATCCGTTAATTATTGCAACTTACAAAATAATGCCGATAGCGTACAGTGCACATCTATTTCCGCTATTGGGGCTATTTGATATTTGTTATTAAAGTATGGAAACGGATCTGCCGACACTAATAATTGATCAGAGCCACTTTCAAAACGTTTCAGTTTGTTCAAGGTCAAGGCGGGAAAAAATATAACCACAGGAATACATGTAGTATTTCGAGGATAGCGCTAAAGCTTCACTAAAGAGATCGGCCAAAATGGGACGTTTTGGAATTGGCTCGAATGTTAAGCTTTTTATATCCTTAAATGGATGTCATGCAAAGCTCTAAGCATCCAAAGATAAAAAATCCGTAGAGAAACAAGTTATACATTGACTTTGCTACGGCATTTAATTATGGTACTTATTTAATAAAACATACTAAAACCTTCTACTTGTCAATGATAATGGGTTAACGATTACGATGTCAAACCAACGAATCGATAGCACACAAATACCACATGAAGGTATATACATAGATTTTTTCCAGTTCCACGAGGCTCCCTTTTCCATCACTCCTGATCCTGGATTTCTTTTTCTTTCAGCCACACACCAGAGCGTTATTGAAAAAATTATCTATGGTATCAAAAACCGCTTGGGGTTTGTTCTTCTCACCGGTGAGGTAGGAACCGGCAAAACTACTATTTGCAGATCAGTTTTAGACAAGCTCGAGAAAGATGCTGAAACGGTTTATATAATTAACCCTTCTCTATCCGGAATCGAAATCCTGGCTACAATCTTAGACGATCTGGGCGCAACATACTCTGCCGGTGCAGGGAAAAAAGAACTGGTGGACAGCCTGAATTCTTTTCTTCTTACAACCGACCCTGCGAAACCGGTTGTTATAATAATCGATGACGCCCAGACTATGCCAGTAGAAGCCTTAGAAGACCTGCGCCTGTTGTCCAACCTGGAAACAGACAAGGAAAAGCTGCTTCAGATGGTTCTTGTGGGACAGCCCGAATTGCTCGCCACCATTTCCAAACCCGAATTAAGACAGCTGCACCAAAGAATAGCCATAAACTGCAATCTGGATTATCTTAAAAAAGAAGAAATATCGGGCTATATCGAAAGAAGACTTTTCATCGCAGGAAACAATGGGCAGGTACGTTTTGCTGCTTCAGCCATAAATGCTATTTATAATGCCTCTAAAGGCATCCCGCGGCTTATAAACAGAATTTGCGACTATTCCCTGATCGCCTGCTATTTGGCAAACGAACACACAATTAATAAACAGCATGTTAAACAAGCCCTTAATGAAATCGGCAATACTGAATATACCAAAATAGAATCCTTTATTAAAAAGCCATATTACCGCTATGTAATTGCAGGTATTTTAATAGCTTTTGCCTTTTTTGCCGGTTATATAAAATTCTGGGTATATGGGAAACCTGCGATTACTCACACAATAAATAATACAACTACACCTGAAGTAAATAATAAAAGCAGTCTCCAAAAACCTGAAATAAGACAGCCTTCGTTTACAATATTACTTGCATCGCATCGTTATTCTGAACGGGTATCTGAAGAAGCTTCGATCTTTAGGGATAAAGGCATTGATTCACACTGGGCAGAAGTAGATCTGGGTAAAGGCGGAATCTGGCACAGGCATTTTGCAGAACGTTTTGACGACAAAGCCGCTGCCCAGAGCTACATTACCGAGCATGGGCTCACCGATGCGATTATTCTTGCGGCGCCATGGGCAATCCAGGCAGGTGAAGGGGTATCTCCGGAAGCCATGAACGGAATAATTGATATTCTTAAAGCCAGCCATTTTGACAGCTATATGCAGAAAATGGAAAACGGCAGTTACCGGCTTCTTATAGGCGCCTTTGTCACAAGAAAAGGAGCAGAACATGCGGCAGATAAAATCGCTATTCCAGGAATAATTCCGATGGTTGTATCACGATAAATAAAGCAGTTGTTAAAGTTTATGGGGGAAAAAGATGAGCCTGCTTAATGCAGCCTTAAGAAAAAAAGACAAGGAAAACCAGCGCGTCAATGCTCCGGCTTTGTTTAATAAAATCGGCAAAACTCCGGCAAAAACAAAACTTTTAATTTACGGATTAATAGCGTGCCTTGCTATAGCCATAGGCCTTGCGATTCCATATTTAACGAACATGTTTTTGCCAAAAAGAATAAGCCCTCCCCTGCCCCAGCCTCCCGATATTATAGTAACTGCGAAACAGGAAAACACTAAAACTGCCAACTCTTCTCAGCCCGCTGATATTTCGCACAAACAAGAGTTGAAAGGAAATGAAGCTGATAATGATTCGGCACAAAAACCAAGCTCTATTATCCCTGCACAAACAAAAGAAACTTCCGTAGAAGAAAAAATTGAAATAAAAGCGGAAAACAAGCTGATCAAGCCATCAAAGCCTAAATTATTGAATGGACCTGCACAAAATACAAGTTCTGCCCTGCCATCTCAGTCCGGAATTTCCCCATTTCAAAAAACTGTAAGGCCTGAATTAATAAAACCGTTTTATGAAAAGGCAGTTAGATATCACAGACAAAACAGATTCAAAGAAGCTATAATGATGTATAAGCAAGTTCTTGATAAAGACCCTCAGGACAGGGATACGCTGTTTAACTTAGCTTGTGCATATCTGGACAACCGCGAGTTTTCCGCTGCATCGCCTATTCTTTATAGCTTATATGAAAAAGAGCCACACAATCCACTTGTAATGATTAATCTGGCCATAGCCCAGATAGAAACGGGCGAACCGGCCATGGCCATAGCCCTGCTTGATGCAGCACAAAAAATTACAAATGCTCCATTGTTTGATATATATTTTCACAAAGCCACAGCTTTAAGCAGTCTCGGACAGTTAGATGAAGCAAAGCAATTCTACGAAATGGCCGAAAAAAATAACCCGGGAAATACCAAGCTTATATTTAACATGGCAGTACTTTATGACAAAATGAAGAACTATAAAGACGCACTCCGATATTACCGGGCATTTCTTGCAAAAAACAGCTTGTTGTCAGATATAGAAAAAAAATCCGTTGAAGACCGTATTTTGATTTTAAACGTATTTGTTGAAAGAGAAAAAAATCAAATTCCTTTAAGATAGATCAACATCAACCTGGAATAATATTAAATGAAAAAACTTGGCGACATAATACTGGAAATGGGATTTATAGAAAAGAGCCAACTCGATACGGCACTTGCAGAAACCACTAAAAGCGGAGCGATGCTGGGAGATGTTTTGCTTCAGCTGGGATTTATCAGCAAAGAAAAAATGCAGATAGCTATGGCTGTACAAAGCGGGGCAAACATTTTGAATATATCAGACGTGATTATAGATTACGCTTTGATTGCAAGAATTCCCGAATCCTTCGTTACAACTCACAAGATATTTCCTTTTGCACAGGATGGACAGAAAATCAAAATCGCCACATCCAATCCTTTTGATGTCATAGTTCGGGACAATCTTGAGCGTATGACAGGCAGCCAGATAGAGTTTTACATTGCTCCCGGAGAGTGGATAACAAACGCCATAGAGAAGCATTATAAAACAGCATCCACAATTGACAAAGATATAGCAGAAATCACCGGTTCGGGATCTGCTGAAAAGCAGCTTGACGAAAACACAAATATAAAACTGGCTGATCTGCTCATCGAAAAAGGACGGACGCTCAATGCAAGCGATATCCATTTGGTTTCAGACGCCAATATGGTAAAAATCTCTTACAGTATAGATAACGAAATGTGCCAGGAATACACTTTCCCCAAATATTTTCAACAGAGGCTGATCACGCGACTTAAAATCATGGGGAACATAAATATCGAAAAACCCGATCTTCCTCTTGAAGGCCGCATCAAGTTTTCCGGTAAAGGAGGCGGCATAAATATCCATATATCCTCCTCACCGGCACAGGCTGGCGATAAAGCTATTGCTAAGAAGCGGATAGGCGACATATTGCTTGAGATGGGTTTTATAGGAAACGACCAGCTGGAAATGGCTCTCATGGAAACAAAAAGAACCAAAGCAATGCTGGGAAGTGTATTGGTACGCCTCGACTGGATAAGCGAAGAGCAGATGCAGATGGCTCTTGCAGTCCAAAGCGGTGCAAAAATTGTGGATATATCAAGCATAAAAATTGATTTCGATCTGATCGCAAGCATCCCTGAAAAATTTGTAACAACCCATAACATATTCCCGTTTGCTAAGGATGGGCAAACCATCAAGATTGCCACATCCAATCCTTTTGATGTCATAGTAAATGACAATCTAGCCAGAATGACAAGCTGCCGGGTTGAATCTTACATTGCACCCAAAGAATGGATTCGAAACTCCATTGAACTATATTACAAGATAGCGGCCGTCATCGATGAAGAAATCGATAGTATAATCAGAGCCAGTATTTCAGGAGCCGGGTTTGACGAAAATCAAAACGTAAAGCTGGCCGATCTTATTATCGAAAAAGGAAGAGTTCTCAATGCAAGCGATATACATGTTGTAGCGGACACCAATCTGGTAAGAGTCTATTACCGGGTCGACGGTGTTTTGCATCAGAAATATCTTTTCCCCAAGCAATTTCAACAGAGCCTGGTTACACGTTTTAAAATTATGGGAGATATGGATATTTCAAATCCAAATATCCCGCTTGACGGCAGGTTCAAATTTTCCGGTAAAGGCGAAGATATCAATATCCGTATTTCCACTTTTCCCACACACCTTGGCGAAACGGTTGTTATGAGACTTTTAATATACAGCGGGGTTGTGGGAAACCTGGAAAGGCTTGGTTTTGAAAAGGAGGATAAGGAGCGCTTCTCAAGGGGTATTTATCGCCCTTACGGATTGATACTTGTTACCGGCCCCACAGGTTCCGGCAAAACCACAACTTTATATTCAGCCCTGATGACCATCAACAGCCCTCATATCAATGTTATGACAGTAGAAGATCCTATTGAATATGTTATTCCAACGATAAGACAAACTGCAGTTAATCCCAAGGCCGGTCTAACCTTTGCAAGTGCGCTTCGTTCGGCAATGCGTCAGGATCCTGATGTTATACTGGTGGGTGAAATCAGGGATCAGGAAACCGCAGAACTTGCCATCCGCGCGTCAATTACCGGTCATCTTGTTTTATCGACCCTGCATACAAATGATGCCGCATCCGCTATAAACAGGCTGACCGATCTTGGCGTAAATACCAGCATGCTTGCATCATCTTTATCAATGATAGCAGCTCAGAGGCTCCTGAGAAAGTTATGCCCACACTGCGCTATCGCAACTGTTACCAAAGAGGAAGATAAAGAAATTTTTATCAAAAACGGCCTTGAGCCTCCTGCCGAAATGCTAAAGGCCGTTGGATGTGATATCTGTAACAATTCAGGATACAGCGGCAGGATAGCCGTTTATGAGATCATCACTATAAACCGTGAAATTCTGGAACTAATCTTTTCAGGAGCTAACCAGAGCGCATTAGAAGACGCCGCCGTTAAATCGGGAACAAGCCTGCTGCTCAAACAGGCTTTAAGAAAGATTCATTACAGAATAACATCGTTAGAAGAGGTGCTGCGCGTGGTGGCATATGCCTAACTATAAATATAAGGCGGTTGACAATAAAGGAGCTCTGCAAAAAGGGACTGTATTTGCCAATTCCGATAAGGAGCTTGAAAAACGATTAAGTGAAACCGGACTCACGCTGATTAACAGTCGCCGCGAAGGCATGGGCTCAAAGATACTGCTTTCCGAATCTATCAAACCGCGCATATTGATAGAATTCTATTACCGGCTTTCCCAAACTCTTGAGCTCGGCCTTCCGGTAATTTCGGCTCTGGAGGAAAATGAAAAAATTATTCCAAGCAAGTACCTGCGCAAAATAGTCGGCGAATTAAAGACAGCCATAGAAGGAGGCAACTCTATACATGAAGGCATGAGCCGTTTCCCAAAGGTATTTCAAAAGCTTGATATTGGCATCATTCGCATGGGAGAACAAACCGGCACACTGCCTGTCAGCATGAAAAGGCTGGCTGAATTTCTGGAATGGAAAGAAGATATCCGCTCCACTACAAAACGGGCTACTATATATCCAACGTTTGTAATTCTTTCCCTTGTTGGAGTGATCGCAGTGTGGGTAGGCTATGTACTGCCCAGAATGGCCGGTCTGCTTAATGAGATGGGTGTTCCTCTGCCTGCGGTAACCCGGGCTGTTCTGAGTATAAGTATTTTTTTCAAAGATAACTGGCTTTATATTCTCGCCTGTTTTGCCCTTTTTGTAATTTCATTTCTGGCCTTCGGTAAAACAAAACAAGGAAAAATATATATCCATCAGTATATGCTGAAGGTTCCCGTTCTCGGACTTGTTGCCACCAATATTGCAATGGCCAGATTGAGCCAGAATTTTGCTACCATGTATTCTGCAGGCATGAGCCTTCACAATGTCTTCGAAATTTTAACCGACAATATTCTGGGAAACCGTTATATTGAAGGCCAGCTGAAGATAGCCTATGAGAACATTATGAAAGGCCAGACAATTTCCGATGGTTTTGAAAAAGCCAGAGGGTTTCCTCCTCTTTTGCTTGGTTCTATAAGAAATGGTGAAACCACCGGTACACTTGATGTAACTTTTGCCAGGCTTGGCAATTATTATAACAACGAAGTAAAACGGTCAGTTCAAACTTTGATAAATCTTATGGAACCACTTTCTATCGTATTTCTGGGCGGAGCGTTCGGTCTTATCGCCCTTTCCATTATGCTGCCTTTGTATGATGTTATAAGCCAGTTCAAGTAAAACCGGGAACGGTTGGCCGATATAGCAGATCAGGATACTTTGAGAGTATAAGTCCGGGTTGTTGTGCCGCCATTGGCATCGGTCACCTTTAAAGTCACAGAAAAAGAACCTGCGATGGCCGGTGTTCCGGTCAAAGTGGCGGTAGCAGGATTAAATGCGAGCCAGACAGGTAAAACAGTTGTATTCCATGCATAGGGCGGCACTCCACCATCTGCAAATAAGCTGCCGGTATAAGGTGTACCTGAAACCCCTTCAGGCAACTCATTATTAAGTATTTTAAGCACACCAGAGGTAAAGCCAAAGCAGCCGGCCTGATTTTTCAGGTTTTCAAGAGATACAAAACGCACAATATCAGCGGTTGCCGGAGCAACGGTTCCTGCGTATGCTCCTGAAACGGAAGGTGTTGTGTTAACGGTAAGGTCTTCGGCTCCGCTTACAATAATAAAAGCAGTATTGGCAACAGCACCATATAACAGGCCGGTACTTTGACGGCCGCATATGCCGCCTGTGGCGGAACTTGTCAGGTTATTATCATAGATATAAACAAGAGCCCTGCCCCAGTCGTCAACACTGCTTGGCAAAAGCGATGGAAAAGTAGCAGCATCAGGCAACCGGCCGTTTATAACAGACCAGGAAATTACCGACTGCGTTGCCGCTGTAAGGATTTCTCCTGACCGATCGTATTTTGCCTTTCTGACCCTTGGCCCGATCATGGTTATCCCGGCGCCGATAAGGGCGCTGATAACCAGAAAAACCGCAATCAGAAAAAACAGGGCAAAACCTTTATTATCAGATTTTTTCATTTTTTAAGGATTGATGCCTTCGTATGTCAGTAAACATCTTTTCTCGTCATTCCGGCCCCCGTCTCCACGAGGGTAAACTCCGGCCAGAACCCAGTAATTTAAATATGTTCCGGATACCGGCTTTCGCCGGTACGACGATTTGTGGAGTTTTTACAAATCCATCAAGGATTGATTGTTATGACAAAATCTTTTACAGCGCAATTGTCATTCGGCCCTGAAGGATCGTTGTTGTCACAAACCTGTATTTTAACCAAGTACGCACCCCTAGTAGTAGGCGTACCTGAGATTGTTGCTGTAGCGGCTGTGAATGCAAGTCCGGGGGCAGGAGGAGGAGACGTAACAAGAGTCCATGTATAGGGAGAAACTCCACCATCAGCGTAAATAACTGCGCTGTATGGAGAGCTTTCCTTGCCGGACGGCAGATCATTGTTTATTATCCGAAGCGGAGGCCCCTGGCATCCTGTTTTTACTTTAAGCTCATTTAATGTAACCCACTGCACAAGATCGTCATATTCCTCGGTTCTATTCAGCCTGGCAGAAGGATAATTTGGGCAATTTACTGCATTTGTACAATCATCTACATTAGGTTCGCCTGTTTGATAAACTCCAATACAAGTTTGTCCTGCAGGACAACCGGCAGTTATAATGCCTGTCTGAGGGTTGGCGTTCTCCGAACCTGTTGCCACAACAAAAGCAACATCGGATACTCTGATAGTACAGGCCGGATCTCGGCATACGGTAAGATTTGTGGTTCTGCGCCCGCAGATAGAGCCGGCAGTTTGAAGCTGGTTGGCGGCATCTGCCGGAAAATAGTAAACAGGCTGACTAAAAGTGTCTATTGGGTTTGTTATAACCTCGCAAACCTCGTCAAGAATTGCATCCGGAGCATTGTTTCCCCATATTGGCAGCCTGGCATGTACAGCCGCAAAACCGATAATAGACTCGGAGGCAGCTTTTAAAATATCCTTGCTTTCAGTGCGCTTGGCTCTTACGGTAAGAGATACTACCATAGAGGCTCCAAATCCTATGATCGTTCCGATGATGATCATAACAATGGCCAGCTCGATAATAGTAAAGCCTTTCTGACCTGACGACATCTGCACCACCTTTGTTTCATCTATAAACAGAGTGTTAATGCAAAACACAAACGACACAAAGTCATTACCGCTGTTTAACAACGGTAATGACTTTGTTTAACTAAAAGTACTACTTCAGTTTAACTATATCTATAACGGCAAATAAAGTATACCTACAGGACTGGTAGCTTCGGCATATGCTTCGCTTGCACGGATCTGGCCGGTATTATAGACACCGTCATCATACTTGGTGTCTATTTCCCGTGCTACATCCCAGGGAAGGTTAAGGAATTCAATATAATGATCTGCTCCAGAACCCGGATTCACCCAGGCAATAAAAACATCATCTCCAAATGCATGCTTGGGACGAGGGTTAGCTGCAGTATAATTGCCTGAAATCAACTTTGCATTCATTAAATCTATAAATACATCATTCCGTTCAGCGGCAGTATTAATCTGTCCACTGGAATCGCCATTTGCATCTCCCGCTGCCGGAATATCTACAAGATTTTCATCTCCGGGGTATTGGCCGTATTTATCATAAAAGCCCATGGTCGCTGCCCGAATCTCATCGGCAAGCTTAACTACCCTTTTTACCTTGGCGTTTTGTATCATTGCCTGACCTTTCAGCACTCCGCCTATCAGCAAACCAATAATAACCAACACAATTGCAATTTCAACCAATGTAAAACCTTTCTGATTGCCGTGGAACCTCAATTTCTGCATTTTTCCCTCCCTTTGTTGATTGTTAAATTTCAGTCTGTATTGAAACTACTATAATGCATTCACAAAAGTCCAAAAACGCAATAATTATCATGCCGGACCTTCACGAATAGCGAAGCGCTAATATCGCCATACGTTGTTCGTTGTTCGCTATTCGAAACATATCGGCATTACATCAGATTTTCTTAATATATGGCGTAATAAATATCACCAGCTCCTGGTTGTCCTGAAGATTTTTCGTGCTGCGAAATAAATTTTTCAAATATGGCAGAGCGCCGAACCCTGGAAGGCCTACATCATTTAGTTGCTTTATCTGGCTTATGAGGCCCGCCAGAACCACTGTATTGCCTTCTCTTACTCTTACGGTAGTGGCAAGTTCGCGAAGATCAATAATAGGATTTGAAATACTTTGCACCGAAGTTGCTCCTGTCGGAATCTCAACGCGCTCGGTTCCCTGAATCCTTGTAATTGTGGGAACTATATGAAGTGTAACAATACCGTCTTTTGATATTTGTGGAGTAAGCCCAAGCTGCAGGCCTAAAATAGCACGCTTTATTTTAGCGCCTATGGTTAAAGTATTTGTCTCCTCATCTCTATCTATACTGTCTATATCGCCATATGGAAACTGGTATCCAACAGTAAGCACTGCAGACTGATGGTTGAGAACAGAGATATGAGGGTTGGATATTACCGAAACATCACCCTGGGTTTTTAAAAAATCAAGCACACCGGCAAACATGGATTGTTCCGATAAAACCAATGCACCGCTGCCGTTAAATGTGAGGCCAAAAGCATCGGGCAAATTTTTTGCAATAATTCCACCGCCATTTGACGTAAATCCAATACCAAGTTTGGACCAGTCCAAACCATAGCGACTGTCATCTGATAAGTGAACTTCCAATATCTTTGCCTCAATAAAAACCTGGCGATGTAAAGATTCCGATAACGAATCGAGCAAATTTACCATAGCAGCAATTTTGTCAGGTGTATCAAGCATATAAATTATGCCTGCATTAGAATTGACTTTTAAAACACCGCCTTCGGACTTGATTCCTTCAAGGATTGCGGCAATACTTGCCCAGACATCTGTGCTTTTACCTTCCCGCTTGGCTTTGACCTGGTATTTACCCTTCACACCAGCACCTTCCACGCCCGAAGCCAGCATATCGCCACCGACATCGATATCGGTTTCACCCACCATATCAAGGTAGTCCATTTGATATATATGCTCTTTAAAACGGCCTATATTTAATACGCCATTCTTTAACGACCATGTATATCCGGCCCCTTTTTCAACTATCATATCAAGGGCTTCTTCCATGGTTGCGTTTTTAAGCCGGACAGTAACAAGCCTTGCAAGATCGATATCCGAATCTACAGACATATTAATATCTGCCTCACTTGCAATAGTCGCCAGAGTTTCGCCCAGCTTGGCCTGATTCAAAACCATGGAAAAAAGCTTGATCTCTTTTTCAAGTCCTTTTGAAACGGGAAGATATGTTTCGGAAAAAGGCGGAGGGCCCGGAAGTTGAGATATCTTTTCCTGCTCTATAATTTTAGCCGGATTATCGATATTTTCAAGAGCCGGAGTAGTAACATGCCGAACTTCCTGTATGCTAGCGCAACCGGTAAAAAACAGGATAAAGAAAATTGCAACCCATAAACAGTAAGGCCGGGATAAAACAAACTGCATACTCACCTCGATTTAGCCACGTTAGGCGTTAGTTCCCCGCCAAGGGAAAAATAGACTTCAGGCGCAGGTATAAACTTTGTCTGCCCTTTTTGGGATAGTAAAACTCCCTTTGACGTTATATTTTTTATGGTAAAATTCATGATTTTATCATTTTCATACAGTCTCTTGCCCTCCATAAGGGCAATAAACCTCGAGCGTTCGCCAGCTCCTGCAATCTGAAGAATCCCTGAAAGAACAGGCAGGCCGGATGCCTTCTGACCTTCGCCCTGATTCTCCTGAGAGCTTGCTGTCAATTCTGTCTTTTCAGGTTCTGCACGTCGTCCCATCCTGGCAATAGCTATTAACTCCTCCGCACTTTTTACCAGGTCGTCTAATGTCTGATCCTGTATTTGTTTATACTGGTTCCATTTAGAACTTGCCATTTTGAATGCTTCGGATTTTTGCGCTATCGTAGATCCTATAAGATCTGTAAGCAGATAGATGTTTATAGCGACAACAGCAATGGCCGCAATTATAAAAGCATCAATTAACAATCGTTTTCTGGTGCCGACCTGTATCATTTGTCACCAACAAAAATATCCGAATATCGAATATCGAACATCGAATATCGATATGTTTTATACGTTATCATTAATGAACTCGCAAAAAGTCATATAATACCCTTTTCGTCATTCCGGTGCAGGCCGGAATCCGGCAACCTCAATGTGGTATGGATGCGGTATCGGATTCGCGGGCATTATAAATTCGTTATTCACCTGCGCTGTTCGCTGTTTTAATCCTGTACCTGAAAAAAAATAATCCTTTTAAATCGGCCACATTTGATATCGGATTCAAGGTTATTTTTAAACTTTTAGCTTTCAGAAACGGCATTTCCTGCTTAACAGATTTAAACCATTTAAAAATGTCTTCGTAACTTCCTTCAAAAGATAAATCTACAGTCACATAACCGTCTGCATCGCTTGACTGCTGCTGCTTTCCAATTTTGAGATTTTGTATGTTATATTTGGATGAAAAATTCTTAATCCGTCCATCGACTGTCAAAAAACCCAGATCTACAGATTCTATGTCAAGAAAGAGCTTTTCGCCTTCAGCCAGGATGAAGCTAATATTTTTTGAATTCTGCTGCCAGAATTCTTCATCCATACGCAGACTTTCAATTTTTTCAGATTCCTGTTTCAAACGTTTAATCTCAGACGCATTATAAAAAGTCAGCAAAATAACCGCAACCCACAATACGCCTGTGATAATCCATTTATTTTTCATATCATTTCAAATCCAGCTGAATATGAAACTTATAACCTGCAGATCCTAAATCACCACCACCCTGCTCCATATCAAAGCCTATATCTCCTATTACAGCCGGTTTGCTGAGTTTAAGATTGCGCGTCAAACCTTCGACCATTGCAGAAAGATCAGGCTTGATACCGCCAGGATTGTTCGTTTTAACCCTGCCGCTTATTATAGCCTGAAATGGAGATTCAAGATTAAAAGTAAGTTCCTCCATTGCCACGCTTCCGGGAAGGCTGAGAGCAATACCACCAAGTATGGATGCAGGATCAGGACGCTGCATCTCATTTGTAATCAAATCGATGGTTTCATTATGTTTTTCAATAACCTGGCGATTGGTCATCATACTATTTGAAAGTGCGGCCATCTGGGATTTGGAATAGCTTCCCGATAAAAAATTAAGATAAAACGACTCAAAGCCGAGAAGAAAAACGAGAAGTGCTCCAGTAATGATTCCGGCTCGGGTAACGGAATGCCAGGCTTTTTCCATAACAACAAGGCGGTGACTGATAGTCGGCACCATTTTATGATCGATATCGGATAAGGAAAATGCCGATAAAGGAGCGGGCATGAAATCTTCTTTTTTTGCCTCAAGGCCTTCTTTACTGTCAATCTCAATCCGAACAATATCCTTTCCAAGTCTATCCGAAAGCTCGGTTTCTTTTATCTGTGTGGAAGATACAAAAAAGAACTTGTTTACTTCGGATTTTGCTTTCTGTGAAAAAAGACGAAGAGACTGGCTTATTTCAAAGGCAAGAACATCGAGTTTACCACTGCCGGTTTCCCCTGATCCGGGCAACATAATACTTCTTGAAAAAATAAAATTTCCATTGGCAAAAAAGTACAGGTAGCTTTCATCCGGCAAAACATGAATTAGACAAAAGTTTTCAGCAGACGAATCGTCAACCAGTTTGCCTAATTTATGCTGCCAAATAAAGGCCGGAGTAGTTATATAGTCGGGACGCATGTCTGCGTCCTTAAGATGATTGTACAAATTAAAAAAGAGAGGATCCTGCAAGCAAAAAGCATAAATACTGCCGGCTTGCTGGTCGTTTTTTGAATACGTATAACTATAAAAATCGGTTATTTCGGAAACAGACGGAAAGGACTCCGAAAGCTTTCTGCGGATAAATGCAGATGCTATGGATTTTTTCCCTGTAGCAAAGGGATAAGTTTCAATACCTACAACATAGTCAGGCATTACCAATAAAGGGTTTTTTATCTTTTTTGCTTCTTCGGGGATATTGCCGGACAATTCGTCCTGCGAATATTCTTCCTGAATCGGAATAGTGCCGATAACCCTGCCATCAGGTTCCTTTCGCCCATAAACTATAAGCTGCAATTCATTGTTATGGGCTATCATTATCAGCTTATTATTTTTTCTCATGCTATCGTTTTCGGCATATTTTCGCTTTTACTAAAATATTTTCTGATATTATCCCTTTACTATCCCTTGAATAACTCCTGAATCATTGGGTGTTTGAACGGGAATACGGCGTATTTCCATAACTCCGGCCGCAGCAAGCATTTCAACGATCTGCTTTTCAGAATAAGACTGGCCTTTTTCGGTGCCAAGAAGCATATTAAGAGAAAAAAGAGCCGGAAACATCGGTCCGTCCATATCATTATTTAAAACAAATTCGTGGATCAGAATCATGCCTTGCGGCTCAAGAGCGGAAACCGCTTTTTGTATAATCTTCTGAGCATCTTCAGGTCCTTCTCCGTGAAGAATATGTGACAGCCATGCAACATCATAGGTTCCTGTAATATCTTTTTCCACATAATCACCATCCTGAAAGCCTATCCTCTCTGAAAGGCCGAATTTAGCAATGGTTTTTTCAGCAAAAGGCCTGGTTGTTTTTTGATCATATATGGTAGCCAGAAGTGATGGATTGTTTAAACAAAAATGAATAGCATAAGTCCCAGGGCCACCACCCAGATCTAAAAGATGCCTCTTTTTTGAAAGATCGATTTTGCCTGCAATTTGTGGGGCAATATTCATGGCAAGATTAAACATGCCCATAAGAAAATTTTCACGCACTTCCGGATTGTCAAAAGAAGCCCTGCTACGCACGGCTTTTCCGGTAATAACGCCCTTATCCAGCTCGTTCCAGGATGCCATAAGATGATGATGGTGCATTATAATATATCCGAGATACTGCGGGGATTCTTTGGAAAGAAAAGAGTTACTGAAAGCTGTATTGGAATAGCCCTCATTTTTTTTAATTAACAGACTCATAGAGGCAAGAGCATTAAGGAGCATAATTACTCCCCTTGCGTCACCACCCAGTTTTTCGGCAATCTTTTGACCGGTAAGCAACCGATCGCTAATAACAGTAAAAATGTCCAGCTTTACTCCGGCATGGAGCGCACAGGTCGCCCAGTAATTGCCTGATAAGGATAAAAGTTTTCCCGGATTCCATTCTTCTGTATTCATGCCATTTTCCTTTAGAAAAAATTGGCCTGCAAATAATACATTTTTTGAGATGCAATTGATACACCAAGATTTAAAAAAACGCAATAATTATTTATGTTCTATGCAAAAATTGAGATTATAATTCTTCTTAAGGGTTATAAAAAATCCCGCAGGTTGCGGGACAGACATGGCTGTAGATCTTGCCGGGTAGAGTGGTATCTTTATCGCGCAAAATATATGAAGAAGAATGTTTTTGGGGTATGAATGTTTCTGACAAGCTTATAAAAAGGCTTCATGGTGTTGACAAGAAGAATTAGAATGCCTGGATCTGACTAAGTATAAGGTGATTTACCCTGGCAGCTTAAACATATTGATCCGTCTTTAACAGGATAGGCTTCTCCACACTTGCTACACGATAAAATATTACCTTTGCTGTGTTTTCCTAAATATTGAGAAGCTATACAGATTTTTTGCATTCCACAAATATCCCGGCCTGCCTCCTTAATTTGTTCCAAAAGCAAGTCCTTGTTCTGTTCACCTTTTGGTTTCAGTTTAAAAAGCCAGCTATTAATCTCCGGATAATTTTCCAATCTGCCAGAATCTAAAAAAACACGTACTCCATTTCCCTTGTATTTATCATAAAGGCTTAAGGCAAACAAACCAAGACCGCGTACTGTGAGCCAGCCATTTCCTATGGTACAGGGTGTAAGCAATTGAATGGCATCAGGAAGACAGCTGGAAGTCTCACAAAGGGCATTAAAAAGCACACCTTCCGGCATATGTTCCATAGCAAAATCGACCATTATTCCTCCAATAATAACTCCCGGCGCTGCATAGCCATGAAAAGATTTGGCAGCAGCCAGGTATTCTTCAAAGGAATAACGGCCTATTTTGATATTATTATTTTTCATATTTTCTCAACAGTTACAGCACAGGCTTTGTATTCAGCAGTCAAACTGACCGGGTCAAATGCAGGATTGGTCAGCCAGTTGGCATTGCCTTCCCTGAAGTGAAAGGCCATCCACACCATACCGGCAGGAACCTGATCCGTAACCTTTGCTTTTACTACCACTTCCCCACGCCTTGATTTAACCCGAACCTTCTCACCGTCTTTGATGTCCAACCTTTCGGCATCCGCATAAGAAATGTCTGCGGTTTCTTCGCCTAAAAGTTCATTAAGACCCTTGGTATGGCCGGTTTGTGTACGGGTGTGATAATGGTAAAGCCTGCGTCCAGTACTTAATACGAAAGGATATTGTGCATCCGCCACCTCAGCCGGTGGAGTCCATTCCACAGGAGTAAGGTTTCCGAGACCGCATGTAAAACAGCCGTCCTTGTGTAAAGTCATAGTTCCTGTATGCTCCAATGTCGGTACTGGCCATTGGAGACCGTCTTCTTCAATGCGTGAGTACTTGATACCTGTTAATTGAGGCGCCAGAACAGATATTTCATTGTCCCAGAGTTCCTGAGCGCTGTCTGATTCCCAGTCTTGCCCCATCCGCTTTGCGATCTCTTTGAATATCCACCAGTTCGGCTTGGATTCTCCCGGCGGCTCTTTAACAGTGCGAACACGGCTCACTCTGCGTTCACTGTTTGTAAATGTTCCGTCATTTTCGCTCCAGGCCGCAGCAGGTAATATCACATGGGCAAACCGGGTTGTTTCGGTCGGGAAAATATCCTGGCAAACCATAAATTCGGCGGAAGAAAGGCAATGTTCAACATGATGTATATCAGGTTCTGTGTTGGCAAGATTCTCACCAAAAACATAGAAGAATTTTATTTTACCATCAACAAGACCATCCATCATGTGCGGCATCATCATTCCATTTTTCTCAGGAAGTTTCACTTTCCAGGCAGCTTCATATTTAGCCCTCATCTCCGGGCTTTCCACTTTCTGGTATCCCGGAAAAACATTCGGTAATGCACCCATATCACAAGCGCCCTGAACATTATTCTGGCCTCTTAACGGGTTTACTCCTCCGCATTCAAAGCCCACATTGCCAAGAAGCATCTGAAGGTTGGCGCAGCTTAAAACATTATTTACACCGCATGTGTGCTCAGTAATGCCAAGGGTATACATCAGCATAGCAGGTTTTACAGAGGCAATACCCCTTGCCACCTTTCTGATCATTTCAGGATCTATACCGCATATTTGCGCCGCACGTTCGGGAGAATACTCCATTACTTTTTCTTTAAGTTCCTCAAATCCAACGCAGCATGAGTTAACATAGTTTTTATCATAAAGATCTTCTGTTATAAGAACATTCATAATCCCGTTAATAAGAGCTATATCACTTCCTACCTTAAGAGGCAAATGAACTTTTGCCAACTTGGCCAGATCGGTTCGCCGCGGATCAAAAACGTAGAGCTGTGCACCGTTTAATACCGCCCTTTTTACCCCGGCAGCGGCAACCGGATGAGCTTCTGTCATATTTGAACCGATTACAAGAATCATTTTAGCTTTGGCAAAGTCTGAAAAAGAATTTGTCATTGCACCTGAACCAAAAGCAATCGCCAGACCGGCGACGGTAGGAGCATGTCACGTACGCGCGCAGTGATCGATGTTATTTGTGCCGATCACCGCGCGAAATAGTTTTTGCATCTGGTAAGAGTCTTCGTTGATGCTGCGGGCGCAACTGACACCCGCAACGGCATCAGGCCCGTGTTTGGCAATAGTCTCTTTTAGTTTGCTTACTATAAGATCAAATGCTACATCCCATGTAGCTTCTTTAAACTTGTCTCCTTCTCTTATCAGCGGTACTTTAAGTCTCTCATCGGAATAAATGAAATTAAATCCGAATCTGCCCTTCACACACAGATGTCCGTAATTGGGAGGAGCATTCACACCGTTTACCTTGACAACCCTGTCGCCGACCTTTTCAAGAGAAAGCTGGCATCCCACTCCGCAGTAAGGACATGTAGTTCTAACCTTCTCCAGCTTCCATGGGCCGGGAAGGCCCTCGCTCTTTTCGGAAAGTGCTCCGGTGGGACAGTTTGCCAGGCAATAACCGCAGGAAACGCAGCGGTCGTTAATACTTGGGGTATAAACAGGCGGTCCGATCTTTTCTGCGTCTTCGGTTTTTAGCAGATCGAAGGCATATTGAACCTGATATTGAGAACAGCCGTTTAAACATTTGCGGCAGGTGATGCATTTGTTGGGATCTATGGTTATCAAAGGATGTTTATCTATAATGTCATATTTTCTTTTCTTCCATGACTGCAAATTATCCTGATCTACCCCATATATCGTAGCATATTCGCGTAACCTGCATTCAAAAGCATCCTGACAACCGCAGGAAAGACATCTTGCAGCTTCGTCTTTGGCCTGAACCTCGGTAAACACCAATTCAGCTTCTTCAAAACTTTTAATTCTTTGGGCAGCCGGAAGAATGGGTGTTTCGTAGCGCGGACGGCTTAGTATGCCTTCAAAATCAACCTGATCAACATCTTTTAGTTTGCCTTTTGTTATATTAAACGTTCTGACTTCAGAAGAAACAACTCCTTGACTCATATATTTGTGCATGGATAAAGCGGCCTCACGCCCGTCAGCGCTTGCCTGAATAACTGTTCTCGGGCCTCTTAAGAGATCTCCGCCTAAAAACAGATACGGAATACATGATTGAAAGGTGTTTATATCCGTTTCGGGAATTCCTTTTTTCGTAAAAGTTGCGTTTTTAAGTTCCGTTTCCTGTTTCAAAAAATCAACATCGGAAAATTGTCCGATGGATACAATCGCCTGATCCGCTTCAAGAATTGTCTCGGAACCTTCAATAGGAACCGGTCTCGGACGACCGCTGCTGTCTGCGGCTTTCAGTTCATTTTGAAGATATTCAACTCCGGCAAAAACTCCTTCTTTTGATATAATCCTTGTAGGTGTTGCCAGGATATGTATTTTTATACCTTCTTCCTCGGCATCATGAATTTCCTGCGGATTAGCCGGCATCTCGGCTTTGGTCCGGCGATAAAGCATTATTACTTCCCGGGCACCCATACGAAGGCAGCTTCTGGCGGCATCCATGCCTGTATTTCCATTTCCGATTACTACCACCTTTTTACCTACAGGCGGCGTATCTCCTGAGGCGTTTCGAATCAGAAATTCTATGGCGGGCATTACTCCGCGAATTTCTTCTCCGGAAATACCAAGCTTATAAGAGCTCCATGCTCCTATGGCCAGAAATATCGCATCATAACCCTCGTTTCTTAATGATGCCAGAGTAAAATCTTTTCCGAATTTCTTGTTTATATTCACATTAACGCCAAGATCCAGAATCTCCTGTATTTCCTGGTCAAGTACGGCTTTTGGCAGACGATACTCTGGAATACCGTATCTTAACATACCTCCAAGTTTGGGCATGGCATCATATATTGTAGCAGAGTGGCCTTTAAGACGCAGATAATAAGCGGCTGCAAGTCCTGCAGGACCGCCTCCTATTATGGCCACTTTTTTGCCGGTATCAGGCGGGGGCACCGGTGTTACCCTGATTCCGCGCTCGGCTGCATAATCGGCCGCAAATCTTTTCAGATCCTTGATGTTTATAGCATTTTCCGCACGATTACGGCGGCATTCGATCTCACAGGGATGCGGGCACACCCTTCCGAGTGTTGCTGCAAAAGGAGTCTTTTCTTTTATCAGCCTAAGGGCTTCTATGGGATCGCCTCTTTCAATATGAGCAATATAACCCTGAATGTCCAGGTTTCCGGGACAGGTCATATGACATGGCGATACACAATCACCATAATGCTGCTCAAGCATTAATGTTAAGAGGCCCTTGCGGGTTTCCAGAACAAGGGGAGAATCAGTATGTACGACCATTCCCTCTTTAACCTTGGTGGAACAGGACGCAATAAGCTTATCTTCTCCCTCCACCTCAACCACACAAATCCTGCAAGCCTCTTCGGGTTTTAATAAAGGATTATGACAAAGAGTCGGAATGAAAATTCCTTCCTGGGCGGCAGCCTGCAACAGGGTATTTTCAGATTCCGTTGTAACAGTTTGACCATTAATAGTTAAAGATACTTTAGACATACATCGCTCCGCTTTCGATATTTTTTGTTATTTATTGAAGCTTACCGCAATAAAACGCAGGGAATGCCCCTGCCTTTGCGGTGCAACAGTTTTTAATATTATTTATCAAAATGTTATATGTCAAAATTGTCATAAACAAGTCAAGAAAAAATAAACCGCTTTTTAAAAAATATTGTAACTATTCACAGGATCGGGCAAAAAATTCCACCCGATCATGTGAATAGTTACAATTAGTTGAGCAACGATAAGGATTTGAGTGAGATGATTTAAAATTACAAAGGATTATGGTTGGAATAAAAGTAACGGGCTTTAAGCAGCCGCGACTTTTTGCGGTCTGCTGAAAAAGGTTTATTGGGCGCTATTTGGTATCCTTGCCATTTTGAGCTGGACCTGACAGATCGCTACCCTGCCCCTTTTTTCGAGCTTCAATGAAAGCAGAGGAACCGAAGTAGAATGCAACGACTACTCCAACTACAGCGGTGAAACTTCCGATGAGGGTTTCGGCAATCTGTGGAAGCTTCACGGAGTCCTTAGTGAAGTAGGCGACAATACCCACAAGAACGAGGTATTAAACGACGACTGCGCCTGCGATCGCGGCACGTAATCGAGCATCCTTGCCTGACGATCCATTGGCAGGATCGTCAGGATCCGCCATAAAATGAAAGAAGGTGATTACGCCCGCCGCCACTGTGCAAAAACTCAGCGGTACTGGGTTGTCAAATGCATATACGAGCCCAAGTCCCGCACCAATAACTGCCATGATCCAGATTGCTGCACGATAGTTTTTGTTCATATAGCCTCTCGTTGTTTCGTTGACGATGATGCGCCCAACGGGCGCGAGATGAGCGGAATTTTTATGCAGCGCCTCAGAGACATGAAGCGAAGCATAATGGCTCTGAGATGCGGAGTAAAAGTTTCCGCCCCACAGATAGGCGTTCGTGCCGCCTACGGCGGCACGAACGCCTATCTGTGGGGCGGCATGCTGTTTGCCATCCACACAAGCGACAGGTTATAAAATCTTTGCTTTTCTAAATTTCAAAAAAACCAATGACCTACGTAATACATAGATTGAATAAGCTAATAATATCATATAGGTAATGTTATCTTTTAAGCCTAAATCAAAAAAACAATCAGCGCCTACAAAAATGACTAAGAGAATCTTCCACTTAGGATAAATGCTTGAATCTTGTGCATCATCACAAAAATTGATTTCATGGTGGTCAGAAACATCAAAAATGTATGTTGGACCGTTTCCGGAATATTTTCCATTTTATAACGATTTGATAAGCTGCAAAAATGCGGTTTCTATTTTTATCAGCTTAATTAATTGGTTATGCGCTGCCGTTCCATTGATCATCAACTTTTCAAGGATGTCTTTCCCACGGACTATCCATAGGGTGCACACACCCTCTGCTTACAAGTCGTTGATAGTCCATGCATCAACGAAAAACACGGAACCATCGTCCAAGGGAGAGGCCCCAAACAGATAATAGTCACAGTTGGTGCCCAACGTAGTAGCTTCATCATCCCAATCGTCATACAACGAACAGACAAGAAACTCAGTAAACAAGCGGGAATCAATTGCTTTTCTAAAAGACTCATGGGTTGATATCGGTATTCTTATGTCCGATTCTGGATTTGAGTGAAAGGTATTTCCCTTCATTTCTCCGATTGTCTCCCAAATATCAAGAAACCCTCCGCTTTCACAAGTCAAGTTGAAAAGAAATCTATCCCATCTATCGAAGCCAGCATCAATAATTACGTTTCTTATTTTGCAAATGTCAATTCTTGAGAGAATCTTGTTGACCTCAGCTTCTACTGATTTTACTGACCCGGAAAGGCCAAGCGACACGGCAGATTCCTTTTCTTCTTGCAGTTGGTTTAGTTTATCCGACAAGTAGGCTAATTCTTTCTGTATTTCTCGTGTAGAGTTTGTGATGTAGTCGATCGCGGAATTGCCCGTTGAATAGTCCCCCTCAACATAATAGGCAAGATTAGCCTCATTTCCTGCCTGAGGCGTCTTACTGATTTTCTTTGCTATTGAAAACTCTCCTGGCTTGGATGGATAACAGTCTTCGGAGGGTTTGAGAATCGGCGGTGGCATGGTGGATGATGAATTGTTTCCGATGAAGCGATAAAGACTGTTTCTATATTGCTGTAGCTCCAATTTTGTAAAGCCTTTGCTTTGGCTCGGTCTGCTGTCATATCGGTCATGATGTTCAAGGCACAGGAAGGCCAAATTGTCCATCTTACTATTTGAAGAATTATGATCAATATGTGCTAATTGTCCGGCTTTCGTATCAGAGTCATAATTCAAACCGAAACACAAACAGCAACGGCGACCGCTTTTCAGCAAAACCTCGGCCTCTGTCTTTTCTGATGTTTTTTTTCTCGCCATCTGTTTTTCACCAGTTAATGATTATCGCCACGCATAACTTTTAGTTCAGCGGTTTACCCGCTGTAACGACTGGTTGGTTAAAATAAGAAACTGATAATTTGAAGAACGCCCTGAATTCATATCATATTCACAATTCAAGGTATACCCCCCTTCTCTTCGGTGATTTTATCGCTCATCATCCTCTTTCCCGGTAAGCCTTTTTACTTCTCGGTCAAAGTCGGAGATATATTCCCTGTCTTGAACAACCCGGAATTTTTCATATTCCTTAGTGGCCAGCGTCTGGGCGACTTCATGGCTGATGCTGCCTGAATTGGTAAGAATTTCGTATTCGCTGAACTTTAAAAAGGCATTAAGCTTCTCTATCCAGTCTTTCATATACATGGGCTTGTTCCGCACTGCCTGCAATTCCGCAAAATCGAGGTACATGGTCACGATGCGGTTCAAGTGGTCAAGTTCCGGTTTGTCCAGATAATTCTTGGCAATAGAAACATCGCTCGGCATGATCTTTCCTGCCGGCCCCTTACGCCATGAAGTCAACCCCAGATTGGGTTTTGTGCTGTCGGCCCGTTTAGCAATGATTTCGGCTGCGGTTTGCCCGGTAATAGCAAAATGCAGTTTGTTTTGAACAGTCGCAAAGAATTTTTTGGTGTCTGCCACTTTTGGCGAATAGTCAATTGACGTTGCGTAAATATCGGTAATTTTCTGATAGGCCATCCGCTCGCTGGATCGGATGTCCCGGATTTCTTCAAGCAAGTCATCAAAAAATCGCGTACTGAAACGGGAGCCGTACTTAAAGCGGTCGCTGTCAATGGCAAAGCCTTTGTGGATATATTGCTGGAGGATAGAAATAGCCCATTGGCGAAACTGCGTACCCCGCTCGGAATTGACCCGGTAACCAACGGCAATGATGGCTTCCAGGGAATAACATTTGACCGTTCGGGACACTTCCCGGCTGCCTTCCATCTGAACTACCGAGAAATCCTCGGCAGTTGCCGATTCGTCCAGTTCCTTCTCCTTATAGATATTTTTAAGGTGCAACGAAACATTGTCGGCACTGCATCCAAACAACTCCGCCATCCTCTTTTGCGGTAACCAGATATTTTCATTGGCATACAGTACTTCGATATTGATTTTTCCGTCGGCTGTTTGATAGACGGTAATCTGATTGTCCGGGAGTTTTTTCTTCATTCAACACCTTCCGCAAAAGTATGAGGCTCTATTGTATACGATCCTATCAAATCCTTCATATTCAAAATACAAGGTTTGAGCCCATTATGCTCTTTTTTCCCAGTCAATCTTCCTGTTCTGCTTTTGAAGGTATGGATTCGTCAATCGGAGTTTTCCTTATCGCTCGTAACTGAACCATTTTGGTATCGCCATATGGAGTCAACTTCCAATATGTGCCCGTATCTTTAACGCTTCGTTGTTTAACATTTTCCCGAATTAGCCCCAGTGCCCTCAATTGAACAATGCAGGTATCGATATCGTTGTCCTTGAATTTAAAATCATACAATTCTTTTCCTTTCAGTTGCTTTCCCTGGGCAAATTCTCTTCGAGCAACTTCAGAAAAGAATCTGTTGAAAGATACGCGCAATGAATGGTCTGATGCTTCATTTATCATGCTCGGTGCTATGGCAGCAAAGATTTGATTCCACGTTGGTAGTAATTGGCCCTCATATTTTGAATCATCATATGAATGGAATGAGCCAGTTCCCGCCTTGAATTTGCACTTGATTTCAAATTGTTCATCGCCTTGGACTAAATCTTCAGTTCCATCAGGGGGATTGTGGAGAGATTCCGCAGCCTCTGCCTCTAATTGGGCAACACGTTTCTTGAGAGTCAGTATTTCTGAAATTGTGGCATCTGAAGGGATTTGATCAGCCCGGACCCATCCAACGGTAGGCTTCCGTTTAACCGTACTCGTCAATCCAACAATAACCCGGGCCTTCAGTTCCTCTGATGAATTCCAGTAGACACAGGTATGTTTTTTTTCCACCTTTGCCCTGAATGCTTTAAGTTTATTCCAAGCACTATCAATAGTTTCTGTTTTCTCACGGGGCAAATTGTCAGGATTCTGATGCAAGAAAGGGATTACAGGTTTCCTTGTCTGCACGGCATAATCATATTCTTTTTCCGTATAGCCAATTCCAGCTTCATCCAGCGAACCATATCTGCCGGCTATGATCAAGACATAATAATCAGAACCATCAATAACATCTTTGATTAGCTGCCAAGCAGTCTCATCTGCGGCAGGAAATAATTCCATCCCTGCGGGCATATGATTTAATTCGAGCACTGCCTTAAGCACTGCTTGTCTTTCGTCAATCAAATCACGAAACGTTGAACTTATAAAAACCTGATATCTCTTTTCCATCGTAGTCATCCTTAAATACTTTTTTACCTTCGATCAACGCAAAAATCAGCCGTAGCGTAGCGATTGGCTGTATTGATTTTGTTAGACCATAATTAAATAATTACTGTTTTGCCCCTGCCTTAACTAAGAGTTCGATCAGGTATTTAGTCTTCGCCTCAAATTCCGGATTTGTACCCGGGCTAAACTGCTTTCCCATCTCTTTCACGATATCGAGTGCAGTTTGTCCCTTGTCATTCCATTTATATTTATTTGGGTTGGCACGAATATTTGGATCTGCTTTCCAGTCGAGCAAAAGCTTAACTATCTCCACTTTACCGCTCAACGCTGCCGAGATTAACGGCGGGGAGTCCTTTGACACCCCGTCTACCGACGCACCATGCTCAAGGAAAAACTGTGCACTTTTTGTGTTCCCTCTAAAGGCTGCAGTTGCAAGCGGAGTTCTTCCTTCAGCATCTGTTATGTCCACTTTGGCGCCATGTTTCAGTAAAAAACTGGCAAGCTCAATATTGTCCGACTCCGCAATGCTATGAAGTGCTGTGCACCATTCTATATCGTGCGAATTTATATCAGCACCCTTAGCCAGCAGTTCACTGGCTTCGGCAACTGTCGTAGCCTTCACCAGCGCGGGCGTATTCTTTCTTTCCAAATTATATTGATAACACGACTCAACACCGTTTTTGTTTTCCCTTCCGCATTCTATCCATATACCTTTAGTCGAAGATTTCAATATGTACAAAGAGTCTGAGAATCTGTATTCAGTAACCCCAAGACCATCGACAATTATAGTTTTGTCCTCGGTGATTGTTAATTTTCCATTTTTAGCCTGGACATAAATCACGCGTGTCTTGGTATTGCAAGTCTGCTGAATACCTAGGCTTAATGTCTTTCTATCGAATGCATAGAAGGTATCATAGCCGTTTCTCAGTTTGTTGTGTGCGCTAGCTATTTCTCCGCTAAATTCTGAGTAACGTGAGTTGCCGTCGTTCCATGCAACGAAAGGCTCAACACTAAACTCCCCGTTTATGGAATCACAGGTAACACGTAGGCTTGAAATTCCCCAATCCGCGAAAGCGGTACTTGAGAAAAAAGCCATGATGAGTATAGTTGTGATAGCTCTCACACGCATTTTGAATTACCTCTTTATCTTTATGTGATGTCTAACGCTGAAATCAGCCGCGCGTTTTTTGCGTCGGCTGAATTTTGTGGTTATACCGTTTCTCCCTTATCATGAAGTTTTATAGTATATGACTTTTCTTTAATGCTATTTATTATTTCCAAGCTCTTTAATTTATCTAATTCCTTAATTGTCATGAATCTTGGAATAGATTCATATATAAATAATTCTTCATTGTTTTCCCAAATGAATTCTGGATATGATGTAGAAACGATAGGAACAATGTATTTAACTTTTTCTGGAATTTGCTTAGATAATGATTTACTATTCTTAATAAACCTTGCCTTACTCTCAATTTCTTTTAAAAATTCGAGCAGTTTCTTTTTTCTGAACTCGATTGCGCCGTATTCCCCAAGGATTGAACCTTGAGATACGCTTAATGATTTGCATTCTATTAAAAACAAAACATCGTCAATTATGAACGAAGCATCGATTTCTTTCTTTTCCCCTTTTTCATTTGTTAATTCACCTTTATGAAAATGGGATTCTTTTCCAAATATCGAAATAATTTTCTCATTGATAATTCTCTCGTAAGATTCTGATATCTTATTGGCATATTCACCATCTAAAGATTTAAAACCTTCAAGAAAAGATGTCAGTATCATGTTAAGTGAAGTGCAATCTACAAGAATCTTGTCTTTTGTTATTCTCATAAAAAGAGAATGATTTAACAATTCATTCTCAAGATTTTGGTAATTCCCAGTTTGATAAAACAAAAAGTCATATGCTGCTTTAAACTTCTTATAGGTAGGTTTCCCACAATCAGGAAAAAATTCATTATAAGTATTATTAAAGCAGTCAAAATATCCTCGAATATTTTGAGCATCATTATCTATAAGTAGATAGCCTCGTTGGAGTATCTGAATTGCGGTTTTTAATTCGTAGCCATCATCAAGTTCATTAATCAAGTAATTAAAAGAAGATCCCATGCTACTTGAAAAGTATAATATAATAGACAAAAACTCTTCAATATGAAATCCGTATTTTATCATTATAATAGGGTTTAATTCTTTCATATACAGGTAATAATCCGAAAAGCCAAAAGCATATGCAAAGAAATTGGTGGTATCTTCTTCATTTTCAAACTTTAATTGTTTAAACATATCTTGCTTATTGTTATCAAAGTTTGGTTGTAGAGAAATAAGAATAAATTTATCGTGATCTTTTTTACCTTCATCTGAATAACCACCTATTGTTGTCAACAATGTTTGAGAATGACTTCTGTCATCAAATAAGTTTATTAAATATTCTAAATTAGGATCGTCTACTTTTGTCGTAAATCCAAACTGATGATCAGGGATAATTGTTCCTCCCTTTAACACCACTCTTTTATTATTTCGAATGTATACAAAAAAAAGACATAAACCTTCAAGTTTATAAATATCGTTGAGGACTTGGATTACAGTCTCAGGTATTTTTTCAACAAACACATTTTGATAGTTTAAATGTTTGATATAGTTAGGGACAAAGAAAGATAATGAATTATGCTCTATAGATGTGAAAATATCTCTTTTCGTTCCGAACATCAATATTACTTTTTTTAATAACTCATAACGACTAAAAAAAGTATTTGAACTAAAATTATAATCTTTCACTGGATGGATTCGGCGGTGCCAGAAAAATAATTCATAAGATGTATATTTGGAACAAATATTGATGATAATCTCTTCAAGGTTCTCCTCAAGGATTTTAAAAAACACATCATTGTCATCTATATTTTGAATGTCGATTTTATTGCTTTTGCATATTTCGTTGAAAAGGGATAAAAAATTCACCATAGTGGAACTGTTGCTAAGTAATCTTTCTTTAATACACCGCATGTGAAGAATGCTAGCTAATTCTGGTAGAATAATGGATTCATTATTCCCCTGATTTTTATCAAGGCAGCATTTCTTATATTTTTTCCCACTTCCACATGGGCATTTATCATTTCTTCCAATTTTACGCATTTTGCCTACTTTTATTACTGTATAACGGACTCTTCAGCGGGCGCGGTTTTTTGCGCTCCGCTGCAAGAGCATGGTTGGCTCCTTTCCTGTCTTATCATAGAGTTCTGTCATAGCTAAATCGGTGGTAAAACCTTATACGCAATATCAATCTGATCATCACAGGACCCAAGCTTATGCCAGTTCTGGTTTGATATCACTCGGCAGACAACACAGAAGCGCGTAGATACGTAAAGGTCACTCAAAACCATATGTAACCTCTCACCAGTTGTACGCGATCCACCTACGTTTGCTATTAACCACTCAATTTCATACTGGTCTGGCCTGAAAGTAGGATCAACCTCAGCTGTGATGGAAATGGAATCTCCACACCGAAGGTAGCTATTCTTGTCTCGAGAGTAGTCAACTATTGCAGGACCATCGGGATTCCGGTTGGAAGATGAAAGGTAGACAACATGTCCAAGCGAGTCCAAAATTCTTACAACAGTCGGCACGTTGTAAAGGCTTGCCATATTAACACGAGCGTAGTAGGTCTTCAGGCCCTCTACCACGTCCATCGAGTAACAAAGAACTCGATAGGCATCGTGCACAGAAACCGGATTTGCGTGAGATAGTGCGTTTCGCGGTGTAACGAGACGGCTGAGAAATGTTCGCGCAGAATCATTGCCTTGGGGGAAAATATCACTTAACGCATCTGCGAAGAGGTCTCTGTACAAAGTAGGATTGCATATTATCTTAATCTGGTCTGCCAAGAAGGCGGCATCAATCGGACGGACAAATCGTGCGGGCTCTTGTGATCTACGCTCGGAAAGTGCTCTATGAAGGCTTGAGTTGATCACTCTGTTTCCATCTGCTTTCTGAGCGTCGAGATAGTCCTGCCCATATGCCTCAGTCAGTTTGGTATCAATGAGTCTCCTAAGCCAGAGTTCAAGCCCTTCGATTGCACGCTTGCAGCCATCCCGGATTTGGGCTTCAGATATTGTGTAAAGTGGCATGTTTATTCCCCTTAAAAAGCACAATTACATCCCCATGCTTATGAACCCAAATAGGCCCAGTCAATTCGGGCCAACGTTGCAAATAACCGGTGCAAATGGAGCGCAGCGGAATTTGCACCCGTGTTAATTTGTCTTGTTAGCTCTTTTGTTGCGCCCGAAGTTGATTGTAAACTTCTTTGGCATTTTCTATTAATTCAAATTTCGTTGCATTAGATCCGCCCATTCCTGGAAAGCTGTTCCCACCGAAGAAAGCCATTATTTGATTTTCTTGACCGAAATTAATTGTGCCACTTTTATCTGATTTTTCAGAGAGAGAAACATCGCTAAGGCTTTTCAAATTTAGGCTTTTGACGCTCTTACTAAATAGACCGGAAACAATAATTGCCCTTTGGTCCGTGAGACCATAAAATGTTTTTGCTCGCTTTTTTGAATCGAAAACAAACCGACCAAAAATCATATATAGGCCGACCAAAACGAAAGGAATGCCGAATAGAGGGAACACAATCCCCGCCGCTCCGGCTTTATCTTTTGGGATTGCCAGAGCCATTGTTTCCCAGAAAATTGCAAATCCACCCCAAAGCAGACTGAACGGAATCATGAATACATCAGAACCACGGAATACCGTCCCTTGTCTTGGCATTCCGGCCCACAATAATTTCTCACCTGAATCCAATTCTCTTTGTACTACTTCTTTTGCTTCGTAATTCATTATTCTCCTTGAGGGCTAACTAAAAATTAAGCGGGCGCGGCTGTTTGCGCTCCGCTTGAATCATGGGTTAGGTCGCATTCCCACCTACTTTTGTTTGCATGGCATTCAATGTTTCGCGATGATGATCAACTATCGCTGCGTCACCCGCACTTGAGAGTGGAACGAACTCAAAACCAGCTGCAAGCATGCTGATATCGGTACGATTGACGATCTTAGCATAAACCGCCGTCAGGCAATTCACGCGCCGACCCTCGACTTGAGTGTCAGTATCTTCGCGGTGCACTTCAATGAATGGAGAATCATTAAAAGCACCGCGAAGGAGCGACTTCATGGTTTCATCGGATGCAATCTCTTCAAGCAGCCGTTCTTGGGCTTGCACGAGGGAGTCAAACGGCCGAATAGCTACACCGGCAATTGTCAATTTGCCATGCCACCCCTGATCTTCGATATCGCGCCGCTTTAGCGCCACACCGGTCACGACACCGGAATTGTCGCAGACCCACAACACTAACTCGATACAGGCATAGCAGAGACCCAGTTCGAGGCACTGAACAAACAACTCGTGTGGAGTGAACCCTTGTTTTGCACGCCGATGCTCGTCAATCCGGTCTGCTACGACGCGAAGGTGTGGAGAAATATCCGTAAGCGGCGCCCCCTTCAAGTATTCCAGTGTGATGTGTTCGATGTTGTCACCAAAAGCAGCTTGATTGGCCACGGGTGCTCTCTTTGGGAACGCTTTTGCCACCGCTGGCCTAAGCATCGCTATGTCTGCATCGAATAGCAGCGCGGTCTCCATTTTTTCAACGCGCCGATCCAGTCGGAAGCCAACGAAAGCCGCCAAAATTGAGATTGCAAGAAACGCCGCTATTTTATCGTAATTCCCTAACGCGAGCGCTATTGTCGCAAAGATTCCTGCGAGGAATGAAGACATATACATAAAATGGATTCCGGACGTATAGACCACCAAGTCCGGAACGTCCTTCCAGCCGAACTTATTTCGCAGAACCGAAACATAGAGATACTCAGCCTCGAGAGAGGTTAGCCGATACTCTGGAAACATTCTCTTCAGCCGTATCCTATAACTTTCCTCAGGGCCACAGCTGAGATCCTTCAGCCTATGGATTATCGGAAGTACGAGAGCATCATATAAAAAGAAAAATGCCGCGCCCCCGGACAATGCACAACCTGTCAGGGGTATTGCGCCAATGTCTTTGATGACCTTTGCAGACGTCTCTGGAAAAAGAAACGAGAAATAGAAAAAACCCACAAACCCGATGAGAATAAAGCGAATGGCGTCTGAGACGCTTGTTTGTTCCATTGCAGTCCTCCTGGAAAACGCTTGCCACAATTACTGACCTGAACCTGTGCGGCCTAACGCGGCTGGTCTGGGGCCGTGAGGTACGAGCGGACCCTATCACCAGCATGTTATACGTCATACTTGTCATTATCTCCGTGACAATCAATAGAGTGAACTCTCGTCAAGAACTTGCCCTTTGGGACTATTTCATGGGCAGTACCTGGGAGGACAACAATTTCATCTCCTTGTTTCATAGTTTTCACAGTACCGTCCACTTTGATATTCATCTCACCTTCGAGCACAGTGTAGATTTCTGTGGCGAGTAAATGTTTGTGAGCCTCTTGCTGTGTGTTTTCATTGCAGGTTGCAACCTCCAAGCCGCCGCATCCTGTTTCAAGAATTGTCGACTTACCATCAGGCCCAGGTGGATTCCAATCGAGATTCTGTAACGGTAGCGACTTGTCTGGACGCATTTTATTTGCCAGTATCTTGCGTCCTCGATTGTTCGGCTTTGCAAGTCTTTCGTCTGATGCTGCCTTATCTTTGCGTATGATCACATACGAAACAGAGTGTTTGCTATCAATAGCATTCATAAAAACCTCTCCTAATTGAATCGTATAATGTGCGAGTTGACCGGCGAATTTTAGCCGAATAATGGGCACGAAGTGGCCGATTATTCGGGAAAATTTGCCGGTCGAACGATTGGTTCGCGACGCGAAGCGGAGCGGACAAAGCGTTCGACGCAGGCAACTCGCACATTCGCGCCGCGTAGCGGCGCGAATGTGCTTTTCAGCGGCCGCGGTTTTTTGCGGTCCGCTGAAAAAGACTTGTTATTTGCGGACAACGGAAAACCCCTTGATCGCCGAAAAGACTGAACCCCACTCTTTGTCTGGTAATTCTGAACCGCATTTAGCACAAACAGAGTCGTCCTTTTCTGGCACACCATCAGGGTAAACTGATAGCCAGGTAACCACCTTAGCCTCGTAATCAACTGAATAATATTCGTCGCAAAATCCAGAAGTACCAAAACCAATATTAGTAAGTTTACACACAGGGCAACGCTTTTGCCATCCAGCTTCAGCCGAACCAATACAGGAACGAATAGAAGCCCATTCTGGCGCATTGAACACCTGCATGGTATCGTCTTTATTGTCAAGCTGATCGACCAAGTCAAGCAACCTCAAAATCAATGGCGCTCCCCATTCAGCAGCCTCAGGATCAGCAAGCATCGCATTCCATTGTTCGATAACTTGATAGTAGCCATAGTTACCAGGTCCAATCTTCAGTTCAACCGATTGACGTTTATTTACGGCATCTTGATACATGATCTACCTATACAAATAACGGTGAGTTCACTTAGCCGCATGCTGTTTGCGGTCAAGTGAAACGATTTGTTAACGAAAGGTATTTATTATGTTTTATCGTTTTCTTTCTTTTTTACTACAAGTGAAGCAGTGTTTTCAAGTACGCGAAGAAATTCCTTCTGAATCTTGTTTTGCAATTCATATTGATCACCAAAGGCTTGGGGAACATAGAACTTATCCATATCGGTTTGCTTCAATGTCGGATAACTTAAATCCTTCGCAATTTCGGTTAGGAGTTCCAGCCATGTATGATCCCTCTCCTGAGTATATGGCTGAGCAAGTAGAGCATAATACTTGTGCCAAAGTTCCACTATCCTCAAATTATTTGAAAACACAATATCAAGCGTATTCAACACTTCAACCATTGCATAATTTGGAGGTATTGATTTTCGGTGAGCCATAAGCAATAAGAACGCCCGGTGTTTTGCGTCACGTTTTTCTTTGCGACTTTGATACCACAAGGTAATAATAACGGCAGCAATTGGGCCAATAATCACAGCAAGAATATTCATGATTTTAATATCCATTATTATATTTTTAATAGTTAACAAGTGATTCTACGGATCTGGAGATCTTAACATTTTGTATGATCACCGGAAAGGTTTAGAAATAAATTTTTAATCTTTAAGTTAAATTACAAAATGACTATGGTTTGTTTTATCTTAAATTTGAACTATATATATCCTATTGACGATGTTTTTGCAATAATAAATATATTTCTAACCTTCCAGATATCATGATAGTTATCAAAATATTAGGAAAGAGGAGATATTCTTTATAACGTTATATTGATTACCGGATAAAACCTTTTAAAAGTATGAAATCTTTTATATTGATGATTTAAGGAAGTTATCTTATATCTGAAAGAATTCAATTTACCTGCAATAATTCTGGTTTGATAATCTCAGCCAGGCTGGCTATTCTGAAATGGTTTCTGAAATACTTGCCGGATGATTTTCCCTGCATGGGAAATGCCGATGTGAATAATGAGCTATTATTACTGCCCGTTTTTTTTCTCTTTCTTAAGTTTGCGCCATTTCTCAAGTCTTTGCCTGATAGTTTTTTCATAACCTCTTTCGGTTGGAAAATAAAAAAGAACTCCATCAAGTTTATCAGGAAGGTATTCCTGGAAAACATAATCTTCTTTATAGTCATGAGCATATTTATAGTCTTTGCCATAGCCCAGCTCTTTCATAAGAGAAGTAGGAGCGTTTCTGATATGGAAAGGTACCGGAAGCGCTCCTTCGCTTCTTACGGCTTTCTGAACACGGCCATACGCGGTGTAAATGCTGCTGCTCTTGGGAGCGGTTGAAAGGTAAATTGCGGCCTGTGCGAGAGCAAGCTCGCCTTCGGGTTGTCCGATAAATTTAAAAGCTTCCATTGCGCTTACTGCAATGCTTAAAGCATATGGATCGGCATTTCCGATATCTTCCGATGCAAATCTTATCATTCTTCGTGCTATAAAAAGCGGATCTTCACCACCAGACAGCATGCGGGCAAGCCAGTATATGGCAGCATCCGGATCACTTCCTCTCATGCTCTTATGAAGCGCCGATATCAGGTTATAATGTTCCTCACCTTTTTTGTCATACAACAAAGCTTTCTTCTGAAGGGCTTTCTCCAGATCTTTGAGCGTTATACAGACTTGTTCATTATCTTGTGTCTTCTTATTTCCTGTTGCTATTTTAGCGGCTATTTCAAGGCTGTTTAAAGCCATCCTGGCATCGCCGTCCGATATTCTTACAAGATGGGATAATACTTCTTCTGAAAGCGAAAGATTTAATTCTCCAAGCCCTCTTTCTTTATCTTTTAAGGCACTATCAATTATCCGGGCGATATCATCATCGGAAAGGGTTTTTAGAGTAATGACTCTGCATCGTGAAAGAAGAGGAGCAATAACCTCGAAAGAAGGATTTTCGGTTGTTGCGCCTATTAATGTTATCAGACCGCTTTCAACATGGTACAGGAATGCATCCTGCTGGGCTTTATTGAATCTGTGAATTTCGTCAACAAAAAGAATTGTTTTTTTTCTGAAAAGTTTAAGCTGGTTTTTTGCCTCTTCAATAACCGCTCTTATTTCCTTAACCCCGGAAAGGACTGCTGAAAAATGCATAAAATAAGAGCTTGTTTCACGGGCAATAATTCTTGCAAGAGTTGTTTTCCCACAACCCGGAGGACCCCAAAGAATCATTGAAAAAACCTGGTCTTTTTCAAATGCATGCCTGATCAATGTGCCTTCGGCAACAACATGCTCCTGGCCTGCAAACTCATCCAGATTTATTGGGCGCATCTTCTCGGCAAGAGGCTTTGAGTCGTTTCCAGTTTTTTCAGCGCCGTATTCAAAAAGATCCAAATTGTCCTCAAAAATATTTTTAGTTAAGCCCTAAGCATTCCCGAAAACTATTTTTTTTTATGCCTGTCACCATCTCTTGTTTTAAAAACAAGCTTTATCGGTGTCTTATCAAGTCCTGCACCCGACCTGATCTGATTTACAAGATACCTTTTATAGGAAAAATGAAGCGCATCAGCATAATTCACAAAGAAAACAAATGTTGGGGGTTTAATTGAAACCTGGGTAGTATAGTAGAATTTAATCCTTTTTCCTCTGCAAAGCGATGGTTCCGTCTTGGTAACGGCAGACTCTAAAATTCTGTTCAGTTCTCCGGTGCCGACGCGAAACTCATACTGCTTGTACACTTCGTCTACAACATCAAATATTTTCGCAACCCCAAGCCCTGTTTTTGCCGAGATTGTCATTGCAGGCGCATAATTTAAATATTTGGCTTCATATCTTAACTGCTCCATGAATTTTTTCTTTATTTTATCCCCTTTTTCAACAGTATCCCACTTGTTTAAAAGAAAGATACAGCCGCATTCACGCTCATACGCATATCCGGCAATACTTATATCCTGATCCGTTATACCTTCTGAAGCATCTATGATTATAAGAGCAACATCACATCTATCAAGGCTTTTTAAGGCTTTTATAATTGAAAATTTCTCAATTTTTTTTGATACTCTGCTCTTTCTCCTAATACCTGCTGTGTCTATAATAAGATACTGCTTGCCTTTTATTTCACAAATAGAATCCACGGCATCACGGGTCGTACCCGGCACATCGCTAACTATATGCCGGTCTTTACCCAGAATGCGGTTTATAAGTGATGATTTCCCGGCATTTGGTCTTCCGATAACCGCAACCTTTATCATATCCTGATATTGGCCGGAAACAGTTTTTGGGAATATACTTACAAGTTCATCAAGAAAGCTCCCAACACCATAGCCATGCTCGGATGATAAGGAGTATATTTTTTCTATTCCAAGAGAATAAAATTCATAAAGATTGATCTCTTTTTCATCACCATCAATCTTGTTAACAACATAGAAAACAGGCTTGGTAACCGATCTTAATAATTGCACAATGTCTGAATCAAAAGGAGAAACGCCACCCTTACCGTCCAGCATCATTATGATCGCATCGGCGTCATCTATTGATTGCTTTACCTGCATGCGGACCTTAGTATTAATATCGTCTTCATCACCGTATGCAAAACCGCCAGTATCAACAAGAGTAAACTCGACATCATTCCATATGGCGTCTCTATGTATACAATCTCTTGTAACTCCAGGGAAATCATCAACTATAGCATCTTTGGTTTTTGTAACCCGGTTAAAAAACGTCGACTTGCCAACATTTGGTCTTCCGACTATAGTGATAATAGGTTTCATTTTATTTTATGGGAATCCTTTCAAAAATAAATAAATCCGGTTGATTGAACTACCGGTGATTTCAAATGGTTCAAGAGCTTAAGAGGGTTCCTGAAACCTACCAATAAACAATTAAAGGGAAAGCTTCCAATTTATATATCAAATATTAACAGGATGTCAAAATACAGGGTACTACGTACATTAATTTTTTGGAACTTATTATTTTAACTATTTGCAAAAACAGCAAACTTATGAGTTTATAGTATAGTTTATACAATTTGAAATTAAATACAAAATAATATTTTCACTTGACGTATCATAAAACTGATATTATTATTTCCGATATTTTTTTAACGGCCGCAGTCAGTATAGTAGTATTGCTCTTTAAGGAACGGTTCCTTTTAAGGCGTCTGTCTTGAGCCGGAATTTTGTAACATTTTTTAAGGAGAAAAGAATTTTGGCAAACGGAATTGTAAAATGGTTCAGTAACAAAAAAGGTTATGGATTTATTGAACAGGAAAACGGCGAGGATGTATTCGTTCATCATTCTGCAATAAATGGAGCCGGTTTTAAAACTCTTTCCGAAGGTGAAAAGGTTACCTTTGATATCGAACAGGGCGAAAAAGGGCCAGCGGCTGTTAATGTCACAAAAATTTAATCTTTTGAGCCACTTTCAAAATGTTTCAGTTTGGTCAAGGTCAAGGCGGGTGAAAATTTTAACCGCAGGAATACATGGAGTATTTCGAGGATTAAAATTTTCACCTAACGCAGAGATTGGCCAAAATGGGACGTTTTGAAACTGGCTCTTTTTTAAAAAAAATCGAAGGGCATCTCCTAAGGTTGCTGTTTTATACAAAACATTTGAAAAGCCTCCAAACTTGCCCGGGTACATATAAGGCGTCTGCCTCAGTTGTTTAAACAGCAGGAATACAGCTCATCAGTATTTTACTGATAAATTTTACTGATAAAGTCCATTTTTATGCTGAGGATATGTTTTGTGCCACATTAGCGCAATACGCCGGATATTTAGATTCATGGTAACCGGGCAATATTGGTTAAGCTTATTCAGATGTCTATAAGCTACAACTGATAATGAGATGCCTTTTTTGTTTTTTCAACCCATAATGAATTAGAAACGAATATCGAATAGCATACATCAATTTCTGCTATTCGCTATAAGTTGAGGCATATATGATGGAGGCGAATCTGCCTCCGCAAACAAAGGGTCGGTTAAGATTCCTGCTGTTCGCACACTCTTTTACCCGTCACAGCTTTATATTCGGGTGAGCCACTTTCAAAACGTTTCAGTTTGGTCAAGGTCAAGGCGGATGAAAATTTTAACCGCAGGAATACATGGAGTATTTCGAGGATTAAAATTTTCGCCCAACGCAGAGATCGGCCAAAATGGGACGTTTTGAAACTGGCTCGGGTATTATGCTAAGGTCTTCCTGCGGTAAATATCATAAAAGCCCTCCTCCATCAAGTTCAACGATAGTGAACAAAATCTTTAAAAGGCTACATAAGGTTATAAAATATTTATATGAGCAGACAGCATAAAAGAGAAGTGGAAAAACGCCGCACCTTTGGCATTATAAGCCATCCGGATGCGGGAAAAACAACTCTTACTGAAAAACTCCTTCTTTTCGGAGGCGCAATACAACTGGCAGGAGCAGTCAAAGCGCGCAAAGCAGCCCGTCATGCTACAAGCGACTGGATGTCTATCGAAAAAGAAAGGGGGATATCAGTAACAACTTCCGTAATGAAGTTTAACTACAATGATTTCGAAATAAATTTGCTTGATACACCCGGGCATCAGGATTTTTCTGAAGATACATACAGAGTACTGACCGCTGTAGACAGTGCGCTGATGGTTATTGACAGCGCAAAAGGTGTTGAGCCCCAGACAATAAAGCTGATGGAAGTTTGCAGAATGCGCAATACTCCCATAATTACTTTCATAAACAAACTGGACAGAGACGGCCTTGAGCCCCTTGACCTTCTTGCCGATATTGAAGACAGACTCCAGATAGAATGTACCCCCTTATCATGGCCTATAGGTATGGGGAAAAATTTTAAGGGAGTATATAATATATTTAAAAAAGAGCTTAACCTGTTTACCCCGGGAAAAACAACCAGAGCCATGGAAGGAATAACAATAACAGACCTCTTTGACTCAAGACTTGATAAAATTCTTGGAAGTGCCGCAAACAGGCTGAGAGAAGATATTGACCTGCTAAACGTAGCATCCACTCCTTTTGATTATGAACATTATCTGAGGGCAAATCAGACTCCGGTCTTTTTTGGAAGCGCCGTAAATAATTTTGGAGTTAAAGAACTTCTTGACGCATTTGTTGAAATGGCACCCGCACCACAGCCCAGGAATGCTGTTTCGCGAACCGTATCACCGTACGAAGAATCTTTTTCAGGGTTTGTTTTCAAAATTCAGGCAAATATGGACCCGGCTCACAGAGACCGTATTTCTTTTGTCAGGATATGTTCCGGAAAATTCACACGCGGAATGAAGGTAATTCATCAGCATTCGGGCAAAGAAATGACTCTCTCGAATGCTACTATATTCATGGCACAGGACAGGTCAAATGTTGAAGAGGCATATCCCGGAGATATAATAGGCTTGCATAACCACGGTAAAATCAAAATCGGAGACACCTTCACCGATAAAGAGCCTCTTCAATTCACAGGTATACCCAACTTCGCTCCTGAACACTTCCGGCGTGTCCGCCTCTTAAATCCCATCAAAAACAAGCAGCTTCAAAAAGGACTGATCCAGCTCTCCGAAGAAGGAGCTGTTCAGTTTTTCAAACCTCTGTCAGGAAGCGGGTATATTCTTGGAGCGGTTGGAGTGCTGCAGTTTGACGTTACAATGGCCCGTCTGAAAAATGAATACGGGGCTGATGCGATCACAGAACCCATAGAATATACAAGAGCCCGCTGGATTGAGTGCGATGATAAAATAAAGATTGAACAATTTGAAAAAGAGAACAGAAACAACCTTGCTGTTGATGCCGGTGGTCATCTGACATATCTTGCCCGCAACGAATGGAGTTTAAATTACGAAATGGAACAATGGCCCGACATCTCATTTTTAAATACAAGAGAGCAGGATTGATATAGATATGACCGATAAACCGGATAACAATAAGGCAGGAAATATACGTGCAATGTTTAAAAATATTTCTGGCCGCTATGATCTGCTAAATACTATTATGACATTCGGCAGAGACAAATCATGGAGAAGATTTGTTATAAAGGAAGCATCTCTTGGACCAAATGCACTTATTCTTGATGTAGGAACCGGAACCGGCAAAATTCTGCACGAAGCACTTCTCTTAAATAATGGCATTAAAGCTTTCGGGGTTGATTTTACTTTGGAAATGATGCTTGCCGGAAAAGAGCAGAAAAAGGATATTTCATGGTGCTGTGCGGATGCCTTAGTCCTTCCTTTTCCGGATTCCGTTTTTGATGCTGTCACATCAGGCTATCTAATCAGAAATGTCACGGATATACACCGCGCATTTGCGGAACAGATGCGCACCGCAAAGCCTGGTGGGAAAATCGTATGCCTGGATACATCACCCCCGGCGCAAAATCTCCTGCGTCCTTTTATTCTTCTTTATTTAAAGCTTGTAATTCCTCTGCTTGGGCTTATTTTTGCCGGGAATAAAAATGCTTATAGATACCTTACTTCGAGCACCCAGGCGTTTAAATCTCCAGAGGAGCTTGCTTTGATAATGAAAGATGCCGGGCTGGTAAATATAAGATTTCGCAAATTTATGTTTGGGACAATTTCAATATTATGCGGTACCCGCCCCTCTTTATAACACTACTTGCCTTCAGTAATTCCGGAGTTATTCGGAGTTTAAAAATTACAATTTTATCAGATTAAATTCCGGAAGGAAGATATCAGAAAAAACTGTTAGAGAGCAACACCCTCTAACAGTTTTTCTATAGTTTTAGTTTTATTTAATAATAATTAAACTACTGGTCTTGGAAGCACTTTTGCGCGTTCGGCAATTTCGGGGACCTTGTGTTCCCATTCAATAGCCATAAGATGAACACCTGCCACACCTTTCATCTCTTTGAACTCTTCAATCTGTTCGCATGCTATCTTTATGCCTTCATCCGCCTGCATCTTTTTGTCCACACCCTGAAGTCTTTTTATAAGCTCATCCGGAACATCCATGCCGGGCACGTTGTTCTTCATGTACTTTGCCATACCAACGCCTTTCATGGGGGTGACTCCGGCAAGAATATAGACTTTTTCGGTAAGACCCATGTCATTTGCCTGTTTCATGAAGGTTCTGAATTTCTCCATGTTGTATATGCACTGAGTCTGGATAAAATCGACACCTGCTTTTATCTTTTTAGCAAGGCGATGCACTCTCCATTCAAATGGGTCGGCAAAGGGATTTGATGCAGCACCGATAAACATTTTAGGTGGATGTTCCATTTCCGTACCACCTAACATTTTTGCATCATCGCGCATTCCTTTTACCATACCTATAAGTTGCATTGAATCGATATCGAATACACCTTTAGACTGGGGGTGGTCACCAAATTTCTGATGATCGCCGGACAGGCACAGCATGTTTCTTATTCCAAGGGCATATGCTCCAAGAATATCGCTTTGCATGGCAAGACGGTTACGGTCACGGCATACCATCTGGTAATTAGGCTCAAGCCCTTCCTGAATTGCGATTATGGAAGCAGCCCAACTAGCCATACGCACAACAGCTGTCTGGTTATCTGTGATATTGACCGAATCAACCATACCTTTTAAGTGTGACGCTTTTTTCCTTACTTCATCGGCATCAGTTCCGCGGGGCGGTCCAAGCTCACCTGTAAATGCAAAATGCCCCGCCGCCAAGACTTTTTCCAAATTGCTGCCTGATTTCATTTTTATCTTGTCCTATATATTTAATTTACTAATTTCTTATTTCGTGCGGGCAAAATTATCTTGTTTTACCAGCTTATAAAATCAACCAATAAAAACCTTCCTGCTCTTTGTGCTTTTAAAATAAATGTTCAGTCTTAAAAAGAGCTTTTATTTCTATACTTTTTCAGGTTTTTTATATCCTGGTTGAATTACTGTCCTTGGCACCTGATTCTGCCAATCTGAAGGAGGAGTAATCTCCAGGATACAATCCAGGCGGTTTTGTGCACTAAGCCTTTCATATATCATAAACCATGCACATGGTTGATTCTTGTCTATCTCACAGCTTCCCTGATTTGTTCCGCCGCACGGACCATTGTAAAGCCCTTTTGCGCACATGGTAACAGGACATATACCGCCTGTAAGGCCTAAGACGCAACTGCTGCATGAACGGCATCTTTCCTCATACCATCCGACATCCTGGTTTACTCCGATAAAAGTCGTATCCACTGCAGGAAACACAGGCTTATCAGGATATCTTTCGGCAAGAAACTGAATTCCGGCTCCGCATGCCATTGAAAGAAGCGCATCAAAATCTTTAACCTTGGAATCAAGAGCTTCAAGATACTCCCTGTCGCATTGTCTTTCAACCGTAAAACCGTCTATCTCTATCGGATTATCTTCAAGCTTACGTGCCATATCAAGTTCTGCATTAAGCACTGCAACTTCTTTTTCACCGCCTGCAAGGCACACGGCCACGCAGGTTCCGCAACCCACGTTAAGAATTTTTTTATAATCCTTAATAAGGTTTTTAATCTCATCAAATGGTTTTCTTTGTGCTACTATCATTATTATTACCTCTTAAATACCGGAGACACAATCCATTTCCGGAAACTATAAATCATAACCCTACTTCAGCAAGATCCGGCCCCAGGTATGTGCGTTCATTTTCACCAAGGACACCAAGCGAAAGGCAAATCAAGGTCCACAGATGTAACGTATGGTATCCACCGCCAAAGTGCTCCGATAAATCATGTACCTGAGCATGACAATTATGGCAGGGAGTAATACAATAAGTGGCCCCGGTCTTTTTGATCTGATCATCCTTCAATTTCCCATATGCACGTCTGGCATCAGGAAGTCCGGATTGGAGAAAACCGCCGCCACCGCCGCAGCAATAATTGTTCGACTTGTTCGGCGTCATATCAATAAAGTTCTCTTCTCCAACAACAGATTTTACTACAAACCTCAAATCATCGGCGACAGGGTCGCCAAAGCTCTTTCTGACAAGCTGGCATGGATCCTGAACAGTAAATTTGACTTTAAGATCCTTGTTCCAATCCGAATTTACCTTGAGCTTTCCTTCCCTGATCCACTGTGCGTAATATTGAATTATACTTTTTATCTCAAAATTGTAAGGAATGTTGAATTTTTTCAGTCCGGCCCGGACTGCGAATAGTTCGTGCCCTCACTCAGTATTGAGCCAGACCTTGCACTTCAAGTCATCCACAGCTTTGGCCTTAACCTCGACAATGTGCTTCCAGTTCTCGTTGTCTGCCATGAAAAGGCAATAGTTTTCAGCAGCCCATCCTTTAGAACCGTATGTCCAATCTGCACCAACAAGATGAAGTATTTTCCATAGCGGAACCATCTCGTCCGGTTCCGTTACCGGTTCTCTGGAATTCTGATTTAAAAAGAACTCTGCACCCACCTTGTCCATAGGAGCCTGAAGATTTTCAAAACCTTCCTGGGTTTCTCTTACCTCTTCGGCAACGTCCTCAACTACAAAACGCCAGTCTTCTTCGGTTGCGCCCATTGCGCTGCATGTATCGTTTTTCAGAGCCATGTCGCATGAACCAAGAATCCCTTTGGGCCTTCCCTCCCTGGGCCAGCTGTTCCTGACATTGAAAACAAGCTGGGGAATATCAATTTTCATCGGACATACATAAATGCAGCGCTGACACATCGTGCACATCCATGCCCAATTGCTCTTTAATAGCTCCTCATCCATACCAAGCGCCGCCATGCGCAAAAACTTCCTTGGATCCATGCCCTCAAGTCCTGTAGCAGGACATCCTGATGAACATGCTCCGCAGGTCAGACAAAGATTAAGATTACCCCCATCAGGGATAATCTGTTTGACTTTGTCTATAAACATACTTTTCTTTTTACCGCCAAGTTTGATTGCTTCTTCCGCCATAATTTACTCCTTATTTGTGGCTGTTGACCATTTTTTTAACGGGTTAGGCCCAAGCTTCTTTATATGTTCGGTCATCTCTTTTGCATATGCTGCAAAGGTCGGGCCCTCGCCTGAAGAAAGATTATACATCCTTACCCTATCCCCTTCAAGGCCAACCTCTTCTAAAAGTTTTTGTACGTGCATAACCCGTTCCCGGGCACGCAAATTTCCTTGTTTATAATGGCATGACCCTTCAAGACAACCTACGACATAAGCACCGTCTGCGCCCATCTGGATAGTTCTCATCAAGTGCATGACATCTACTTTTCCGGTACAGGGAACCCGTATAATTTTTACATTTACAGGATAATCAAGCCTCATCGAACCTGCCAGGTCCGCAGCCGAATATCCTCAGTAATCGCAACAAAATGTGATAATAGTTGGTTCAAAGTCAGACATTACATTCCCCCTGCCAGCAAGGCATCTATTTTACTGGTAATTTGATTATCTTCATAAAAATTAAGCTGGATTGTCTGCCGGGGACATACGCTTGCGCAAACCCCGCAACCGTGGCAGATTGCATCGTCTATTTCAATAACCTGTTTTTCAGTATTAAAGACCGGCACTTCAAATGGGCAAGACCGGACACAGGTAAGGCATTTCACGCAATGTTCCGTATCTACCTGAGCTGTAATTGCCGACAGTTTAATATGAGACTTGGATAGAAATGTTGTTGCACGGGATGCCGCAGCCTGGGCCTGTGCAATAGCCTCGGTTATCAATTTTGGGCCATGAGCCGTCCCGCATAAAAATATACCTTCACCCGGCATATCAACAGGTCTCAGCTTAACATGCGCTTCAATAAAAAATCCTTCCGGATTGCGGTTAAACTTCATTATTCCGCAAAGCTCGGTTGTGTCTTCCGCCACCATTCCTGCGCTTAGCGTCACCAGATCAGCGCGTATTTCAAGGTTCTTCTGAAGAATATGGTCTTTTACCTTTACAATCATTCCTTCGGAAGAAGGTTCCACCTGAGGCGGATTATCCTCTTCAAAACGGATGAAGATGACACCTAAATTTCTTGCCTCAGTATAATAATCTTCCATAAGACCGTATGTACGGATATCCCTGTAAAGCACATAGACATTGGTGTCAGGATTCAGCTTTTTTATCGCAATGCCGTTTTTAACCGCATTCTGACAGCATATTCTGGAACAGTTTTCATTTTCCTTGTTTCGGGAACCAACGCATTGAATCATTACAACAGAATCAAGACCGGCAGCTCCTTTTTCTTCCAGTATATCTCCAAGCTGAACTTGGGTTACTACACGCGGATCTTCATTATAGGAATATTCTATCGGGATATATTCTTTGGCGCCGGTAGCAATAATAATAATGCCATGATCAAGCTTTTGCTTTTGGTCTCCTGTTGCTACCTCAGTTGTAAAATTTCCCTTATATCCTGCAAAATCGGTAATGCGGGCATTGATAATAACTTCAATATTTGCATTTGCCCTGACCTGTTCTATAAGCTCTTTGACATATGCTTTGACGTCTTTTCCTTCAATGGTATGATGAAGCTTAAGGGAAAATCCGCCCAACTCGGATTCTTTTTCAAGCAAAAATACCTTAAAACCCTGTCTGCCAAGACCAAGAGCGGCATTCATTCCTGCAATACCCCCGCCGATGACAAGAGCCTGCTTGTTTACAGAAATTACTTTTTCATTCAACTGCTTCAATGTAGCAGAACGTGCTACCGCCATCCTGACCAGATCTTTTGCTTTTTGTGTGGCAAGTTCGGGACTCTTGGAATGTATCCATGAATTCTGGTTTCGTATATTTGCCATTTCGAACAGATAGCGATTAAGACCACAGGCCTCTAATGTTTCCATAAACATCTGCTCATGGGTTTTCGGGCTGCATGAGGCTACAACCACCCGGTTGAGCTTGTGTTCAATGATCATTTCCTTAATCTTGTCCTGGGTATCCTGAGAACAGGTGAAAAGGTTGTGATCTGTGAAAACCACATTAGGAAGAGTTCCTGCATATTCGGTAACTTTTGGAACATTGACTACTCCGCCGATATTGATACCGCAGTTGCAGACAAATACTCCGATTCTAGGGGTTTGTTCGGCTACATCCTGTTGATCAGGAATCTCAATGGCTTTAGTTTCAGTGCCACGGGCATCCACAAGATCACCACCTGCCATACAGGCAGCTGCACTTGCTTCAGTAACGGAACTCGGAATATCCTTTGGTCCCTGAAATACCCCACAGGTATAAACACCGGGACGTGAAGTGATAACCGGTGCGAATGGATCTGTGGTAACAAAATTGTATTTATTCAGCTCAATCCCCAGTTGTTTTGCCAGTACTTTTGATGATTCGGGAATCTGGAGACCAACGGACAGAACCACCATGTTGAATATTTCTTCAAGAATTTCTCCCGCTTCATTTACGAATCGTACAGACAGATCACCTGTTTCGGGAATTTCCGTTATGGTATGAATCCTGGCTTTAACAAATCTTACGCCGTCTTTGTCTTTGGCTCTGAGGTAGTATTTTTCATAATCCTTGCCGAAAGAACGGATATCCATGTTGAATACCACACAGTCAAGTTCGCCATGCACATGTTCTTTTGCTATCATGGCTTCCTTGATCGCATACATGCAGCATACGGAAGAACAATAACCGTTTCCGCATTTATTGGTATCACGTGAACCGACGCACTGCAGCCATGCAATTTTCTTGGGTTCTTCGCGATCAAGCGGACGGCAAAGATGTCCGCGGTAAGGCCCGGATGCGCTTAAGATGCGCTCAAACTCTTCGCTGGTAACTACGTTGGGGTATTTTCCGTAGCCTAAGAAATCCAGTTTGGAAGGGTCATATCCCTGACTGCCGGAGGCAAGTATTATTGAACCTACTGTTAGTGTGGATTCGCGCTCAACATCGTCGTAGCAAATTGCTTTTGCAACGCACATGTTTTCACATAAGCCGCAACCAATACAAGTATCGGTATCAATGCCGAAGGCCAGAGGAACAGCCTGCGGATATTCAATATAAGTTGCTCTGCGCTCATCCAGCCCCTTGTTATAGCGGTTAACTGCTGTGACAGGACAGTGACGGGCGCATTCTCCGCAGCCCGTACATTTAACAGGATCAATATATCGGGGATGATTAACAAGGGTAACTGTAAAATTACCCGGTTCACCTTCAACCGTTTTTATTTCGCTGTTTGTAATTTTATTAACATTAAGATGCCGGCCGACCTCGACCAGTTTAGGTGAGATAACTCACATCGCACAGTCATTGGTCGGGAATGTCTTATCCAGCCGGGCCATCATGCCGCCGACTGTCGGCAACTTATCTACAAGATGCACATAGTAATCTGAATTTGCCAGATCCAGCGATGCCTGCATGCCTGCAATACCGGCGCCAACCACCATAACAGACCCGCTGATTTTACCTTTATCCGTTGCCACGTTATCTCCTTATTATAATGCTTTGAATTATAATGCTCCGAAAACCGGAATACTGTTCTCATGGCCTTTAAATTCAACCATACTGCTTTTTTCCATGTCCGCCAGAAGGTAGGAAATCTCTTTCATGTCCATCCCAATTCTGCTGCTTATCCCTCTGACAGATGTAAACCCTGCAGCTATAGCCTGATGAATCAGACGAATTTTGTATTCTCTATCCAGAACGGAATCCAGAACAGATTCAAATTTTTCTCTTTCCCATTTTCGGCCGTAAACATCGCCCTTGGTCAGTAATTTAACTTCTTTGCCGACCATCCAGCGTATTGTTTCGGATTTTAAAGTTTCTTCCACAGCGCCCAGCTCAAGCTCAAACATAGCCGGTTCAAATTTACCCTGCACGCTAATATCATTGATAACTGCTGTGGATATATCAACAAACCTCTGAGCTTCAGCAGAGGACAGCCAGGCCAGATGCAGCCTGTTTTCTCCGATGCCGGACAGCTTCAGAAGTTTTTGGGTCATAATAATCTTTTTTTCAGCTTGAATATTACCTTCCAGGTAATGGCAGTCGCCGAAATGTCAGCCGGCCACCAGCACACCGTCAGACCCGTTTTTTAAGGCCTGAACAACAAACAGCGGATCTATACGCCCGGAACACATTACCCGGACTGTTCTTAGATTTGAAGGGTGCTGAATTCGCGACACCCCTGCCAGGTCAGCCCCGGCATAGGCACACCAGTTGCAAAGAAAAGCAACGATTTTTGGTTCAAAGTCTGTCATAATATTCACCATAGAAATTATATAACGTTATCATACTGCTGCGCTTACCGCAGCCATTATTTGCTTGTCTCGGAAATGCAGCATGTCAATAGCTTTCTGCGGACAGCTTGCCGCACACAAACCACATCCTTTGCATGATGCAGGTACATTTTTTGCCTTCTGCCCTTTACCTTCAAAATCTTCCATTATTACGCCTCCAAAGGGACAAATTTCAGAACAAAGTCCGCATCCGATACACTTTTGAACATCAACCTGAGATACCAGAGGAGAAATCGTAATTGTGCTTCTTGAAAGAATAGTAACAGCACGACCGGCTGCAGCATAAGCCTGGGAAATGGACTCATCCAATGGTTTGGGATAGTGAGCCAATCCGCAGATAAAAAGTCCTTCCGCCGCAAAATCAACCGGTCTTAATTTTGCGTGAGCTTCCATAAAAAATTTCTCGGCATTAAGGGGCAATTTATAGACTGAAGCCAGGTCTTCATTTTCCATGGGCTCAATGGCTGTCGCAAGATTTACCAAATCCGCCTGTATCTGAATACTTCTTTGCAAGATAGGATCAAACACAGTAACTTCCAAACCATTACCAGCCGCTTCAACAACAGGTTTTTTGTCTAATGTATAGCGAACAAAAATTATACCTTTTTCTCTGGCCTTTTTATATATTTCTTCTTTTTCTCCGTAAGTTCTTATATCTCTGTACAGAACAAACACATCCGTATCAGGATATTCTTCCTTAATGGAAACAGCCTGAGAAATAGCTGAGGTACAACAGATCATAGAACAATAAGGTCTGTTTTCATCACGTGATCCTACACACTGAATAAATACCACGCTTTTTGCTTCTTTGAGTTTTTCAGGCTGATGCTCAAGGTCATGCCAGGTGGTAACAGCCGGATGTTTTCCGTAAAGGTATTCATCTGTTTCTGCAGCTTTTCCGCCTGTAGCAACAATAGTGACGCCATGTTTGATATTATGAGGTGTGTTATTTGCCACTACATTTGTTTCAAAATTGCCGACAAAACCTGAAGCATCTTTTATTTCTGCATCAAGTAATAAATTGATATTCGGATGGTTTTCTACTTTTCGTATTATTTCTGAAAGAAATGCAGGTACATCCTGGCCATCCCATGTTTTCGTCAGATTTTGAGCAGAACCTCCCAAAGAATTTGATTTTTCAAGCAGAGTAGTAGAAAAACCCTGATCAGCCAGACATAAAGCTGCGGTCATTCCGGCAACACCACCGCCAATCACCAAACCTGATTTTTCAACATCTACCAGTATATCAGGTATGGATTCCAAAAGTGCGGCCCTAGAAACCGCCATTTTTAATAAATCCTTGGATTTTTGAGTAGCTTTTTCCTTTTCGTTCGAATGAACCCATGTACACTGATTTCTGATATTAGCCATTTCAAAAAGATAAGGATTAAGTCCTGCATTGCGGATAGTCTCCTGAAACAACGGCTCATGTGTTTTTGGAGTACATGCTGCAACCACAATCCGGTTTAAGTTATTACTTTTAATAACATCGACTATTTTAGTCTGGGTATCATTGCTGCATGAAAATAAATTGTCCTCAACATGAACAACACCGGGCAATGACTTTGCATACTCTACTATTGCGGGAACATCTGCAACTCCGCCAATATTAACTCCGCAATTGCATACAAAAACACCTACGCGCGCCACTTGATCCGCTAATACTTTTTCTTCCGGAAAAATTTTATCTTTGACTAAAGTTCCCCGCGAAGAGGAAAGACTGATTCCGGCGCCGCATGCAGCAGCACTTGCTTCCATAACGGAATGCGGGATATCTTTGGGACCCTGAAAAATTCCGCAGGCATAAACGCCGGGCCTTGATGTCATAACCGGCTCAAAAGGTTTTGTAACTGCAAAATTGTATTTATCAATATCCACATTAAGTTTTTTTGCAAGCTCCACAGTAGATTCCGACACCTGAAGGCCTACTGAAAGAACAACCATATCAAAAATTTCTTCCTGGATCTGGCCTTTATCATCAGCATAGCGAAGCTTTAAAGCCTTTTGTTCACCAACTTCATCTATCGTATGAATACGCGCATTAATGAATCTTACACCTTTTTCGTCTTTAGCACGGTTATAATATTTTTCATAATCTTTACCAAAGGTTCTGATATCGATATTAAATATTGCACAATCCAGATCGCCATGGGCATGTTCTTTTGAAACCATTGCATCTTTTATGGCATACATGCAACATACGGAAGAGCAGTAACCATTTCCGCATTTGTTGTTATCTCTTGAACCAATACATTGAAGCCATGCAATTTTTTTAGGTTCTTCATTATCTGATGGCTTGAGTAAATGACCACTTGTCGGTCCTGAGGCGCTTAAAATCCTTTCGAATTCAAGACTGGTAAGCACATTCGGATTGGTATTATAATGATATAATTCATCAAGCACTGAAGGGTCATAAGTATCGGCTCCCGGACATAGTATAACAGACCCTATATCAATTTGTTTTTCCACAACTGTCTGGCTGTGATCAACAGCACCTGCAAGACAGGCATCAACACACTGATTACACTCGCAGCAATAACCGCAGTTAAGACATCTTCCGGCTTCAGCCGTTCCATCCTCTTCATTGTAACCA
>JAHIFE010000137.1 GCA_018901125.1 Pseudomonadota bacterium
ATAGGCGCTTCCGAGATTGTTGTAACGAATCGCAACTTTAGGATGCTGATCCCCAAAGACGTTAAGGTCTATCCGCAAAGCCTTTTCATAATATTCAATGGCCTTGGTGGTCTCCCCAAGGGTGTCATAGGCCATTCCGAGATTGTTGTAACGAATCGCAACTTTAGGATGCTGATCCCCAAAGACGTTAAGGTCTATCCGCAAAGCCTTTTCATAATATTCAATGGCCTTGGTGGTCTCCCCAAGGGTTTTATAGGCCATTCCGAGATTGTTTAACAAGGTAGCAACATTTTCGTCTTCTTCACTTATCGCTTCATCAATTACTTTATCTGTTATCTTTTCAGCAACGCTTAATTGCATTTTTAAGCTATCACGATAAAGAACTAGTTGGTCAAGGTGTGAGCCTAAACGAATGCTGTATTTACATGCTGTTCTAATATTATTTGAAACAAGGGCATGAAAGATGGCTTCTTCAAGATTGTTTAAATCAGGCTCTTTGTCAGTTGCTATTTGTTGTTCATAAAAGGTAAGGGCTTCCTGATGCATTTCATGTTGACTGTCTTCATCTACTTTTGCCCATTGCTGTTCCCTGATGACTGGCATTACCCAGTAAATGGCCTCATGGCCGCTTGCCTTTTCTTTTTCAAACAGTGTCAGATCTACGCCTTTTTCAAGGAGTGCATCATCTCCAAAGGTATTAAAAGCAGATGCTTTTACAGGTTTTCTGTAAACGGATGCTTTTTGAATAAATAGTTCAAATTCCGTGCCTTCTGTCCTTGCAAGTATGTCGGTGATGTATTCTTTGATAAAATCTTCATTTTGATTGTCACAGGCCTTTTTCAATGCATCAATATCGTACTTGTCTTCTTCTTTTGCTATGAGTTCAATCCATTCTAAAAGGCGCGGATTGCCATGACCAAGCTCTAAATACATTTCCTTATGGTCACTGTTTAATATACTGAGAAGCTCTGCATTCTTTTTTTTAAGATCAGCATCCCTGAAGGCCATCAATGTGATTTCACCAAGCTTGTTATATAAATCTTCACCATCATGTTCTAAAATAAAGGGATAGCGACTTGTAATGATAAGGCTTGTTTTGCCTTCACTCCATTCAAGGGCTTCAAGCAGAGGGCTTAGCACCGGGATTATACCAGGTCCCATTTCATATCGACCCTGTTTGGGCACAAGGTTCTGTTCAAAATCATCAAAATAGAACATAATGGGTAATTCTGGAAAAACATGACTGAATAAGTCTTTGATTTTATCTTTAAATTCAAGCTCAGCTTTCAATATCCGGAGGCCATCTAAAATTCTCTTACGATCAAACAGCTTTTTTAGTTTCAATAGAAGATCAGCGGCTTTTAATTCACCGTGAATGACAATCAGTTCTTTATCTTTGAACCGTTCAATGAGTTTGCCTGCAAGACAACTTTTTCCTATTCCAGCCGGGCCACGAATAATCAAACCTGATTTTGCATTGCCATCTTCATCCTCAAAACCTCTCAGGATTCTAACACCTTTTTGAATCTCACGCCTCCGTCCTACAAAACCGTCTGCTAAAACCTTCACCTGACTGTCTTCAAGGACTTTATACTTAAGTTTTCTTGTGTGACGTCTCCGGATCGGTTGCCCACGGGCAATCAGGGCATTTAGTGGGGAATTGTCAGAAAACAGTCTTAGCAAAGGCCATGGATGATAAAAATCCGCCATGGCCTGGCGTGACAAAGACACTGATTCGGCAATGCTTTTGCCCATACCAAAATATTTATAAAGCTCTATTGTTAAACGTGTGGCACCTGTATCAGACACAGGCAGACCCCAGCCTAAAACGGTTGAGATTCCCTGCTTGACCATCTGAAAAGCAAAGAATTCTGTCTCATTGACTTTGTTGCTTTTACCGGTGGAACATCCAGAAAGAAACAACACTCTTGGAAGATTGTCTCTAAGGGCCTCCCAAAGCATGGAAGGGGTGACTTTTTCAAGTGCTCCTATCTCACTTTCCATATAAAAAATAGGGCCAAGCTTCTGGTCATGCCCTGAATGCCCGGTAATATGAATGACATCAAATATTTCATTCTCAATCAAGGCTTCCCTGATGCCTTCAAGATTACCGGAATCCTCAATTGTCAGGTCAACAGGGAGTTTTTCAACAGATGATTGTATCAAATCCTCTTCTTTTTCAAAGTTGAGAACACTGTCGTAAGGTAAATCGATTGGGGAGCAGGCAACAAAAAGGACCCTGAGAGATCTTGGTTCGGGCTCCCGTTGCTGGTACCGGTTACGGTCTGTAACTTTACGGATAATATGTATTACAGGGTTATTTTCATGAAGCAAGAATGTATTATTCTTCACAAGCTCAAAAGGCAACGAATTAAGACCATAAGGGATATCAAGATTGAGGTTTAGTTCTGCCCCTGTTTGCCCGGCATCTGAAATCAGAGATTGCAGCTTACCGCCACTCCCGTTCAATATGTCGTAAAGACTTGCTCCTATGGCAGCACCGCTTTTGGGATCAACCTTCCAGTTGCCGTGGACCGAGTCCTTTAGAAGTTGCTTTAATTGATCTTCATTAACGTGATGGGAGGCTATATCCTCAAACAAAATGGTTCGTTTATTATCTTTTACTTCAGCATCAATTCGAATATGCATTTGAATACTCCCCTTACCCATAAAGTTATAGTAATTTGAGAGAGTCTAATAAGTCAGACAATTGATATTAAAGGTCTTTTCAGATATCGGTTGAACAGTCAAGGGATAACTACAATCAAGCCGCAAGGATTTGGTTTATGCCCCATAAAAATGGAAAAGAGGACATGCTAAAAATAACACATCCTCTTTTCCAAAGCTGATTCTCCGAGAATCTTACCTAAGATATCATATAAATCATCCAGGCAGCAACAAAACAAACATTGTCAATCAAGATAAGGCTTTCAAAGCAGTTCGTTTTCTGCTGATGATGTCGTATATTCGTGTAGTG
>JAHIFE010000138.1 GCA_018901125.1 Pseudomonadota bacterium
AAAACTTAACCATTGCATCAAAACTAACTGCTTTTACTCTTTTCTTAGCCATATGCCCCCCTTTCTTAGTGTTGCGTTATACCCAAAGTAGAACGACATAATTACAGGAAATGTCAATATAAAATTAAGTGATAATGATACTAAAGTCAAGCTTCATAAATTTATGGAATATAATATATATTAAAAAACTGCTATCAGTTCAATCATTATAGATATAAATATTATTAATAATGAATTGGATAAGTTGTCTGTTATGAATTTAATGAAAGGCAATAAATATTATTGTAAATGATTAAACATCTGATATATGCATCTATGAAAATAGATATATTAAAAACCGGCATTTCATTAATAAAAGGATAATCTATGCATAACATATGGACCAATGATAATTAAGAAAAAAATATCCCAATTTATTGATCAGGTAAAAAATCTCGACGGTGATCCGCACTATATTGCAGCTGGAATGTCTATAGGAGTATTTATAGGCATCACTCCAACTTTTCCTTTTCATACCGCCCTTGCAGTAATGCTTGCGTATATCTTTCGTGCAAGCAAGGCAGCCGCAGCACTAGGGGTATGGATAGGAAATCCGCTTACAATGCCTTTTTTATATTTTACAAGCTATAAGACCGGACAGTTGATATTTGGGACATCTCTTCCTTTTGATATTAAATACACTACCTTTACCGAGCTTATAAAACTGGGATCAGATGCAACTCTTGCTCTTATGACCGGAGGTACTCTTATCGGGATTCCACCTGCTATTTTAGCATATTTTATAACCTCCCATATAGCAAATAAAGTACATACTAGAAAAAAACAGAAAGAAAACATTTCATGACTTCACCAAGAACATTACTTTCTGAGTGGAAGATATCTCCCAAAAAACAATTCGGGCAAAACTTTCTTGCTGATCCATCAACAGCAGAAATGATAATTTCTCGCTCAAAAATACTGCCCGAAAATATCATTCTTGAACTAGGTGCGGGTCTTGGAGCTCTCACGATTCCTCTGGCAGCTGCTGCGAATAAGGTCTATGCAGTTGAAAAAGACCTGAGTCTTGTTCCGGTTTTACAAAATGAAATTCTATCAAGATCTATTGATAATGTAGAAATATTAAACGAAAATATGCTAAAGCTTGATATAAAAAAACTTGCGGCAAAACACGATCAACGTATTGTTGTAATAGGAAATCTCCCATACAATATCTCCTCCCAAATACTTATAAAACTTATAAAAGAACGTGGCTTCGTAAGCCGTGCCATATTGATGTTCCAGAAAGAACTGGCCCGAAGAATCTGCGGAAATCCAGGCAGTAAAGACTACGGAAGAATTTCGGTGATGTTGAAATATTGCGCCGACACTGTTAAAATTGCCGAAGTAAAAGCCTCTCTTTTCTTCCCAAAGCCTAAAATAGACTCTGAAATACTTGAGATCAAATTCAAGGATCGTCCCGATTTTATGGTAGATGATGAAATGTTTTTATTTAGTGTTATCAAGGCAGCTTTTGGAAAGAGACGCAAAACCCTTAAAAATTCACTTTCAGGAAGTGAGCTTGGAATTAGCGCACAAACCGCAGAAACGGCTTTAAACAGTGCAGGAATAGATCCGTCAAGACGCGCTGAGACCCTGACGATAGAAGAGTTTTCAAAGCTTGGAAATGCCATTTACAGAGGCGTTATCAGATGAAATATATAGAATTGGATAATATCGATAGTCTTTCAACAGGCTTGCTCAAAAATGACGATGTTTTTTCTTTTGAATGCCACAGCAAACTTGCTTGCTTTAACAAATGCTGCCGCAATATCAATCTATTTTTGTACCCCTATGATATTGTGAGGCTCAAGAAAAGGCTTGGAATTTCTTCGGACGAGTTTCTTGATAAGTATATCGATATTGTTCTGCGCCCGCTGGGATTTTTCCCCGAAGTGCTTCTGCGCATGTCTGAAACCCGGGAAAAAACCTGTCCTTTCTTAAATGAGAAAGGTTGTTCGGTTTATATTGACAGACCCGATACTTGCCGGACTTTTCCTGTTGAACAGGGTATATTCTACGATGCAAAGAAAAAAGAAAATATACCCATCTTTTTTTTAAAACCACCTGATTTTTGTCTGGGGCAGTATGAAAATAAGCAGTGGACAGCAGCAGCATGGGCAAAAGACCAGGATGCTTCGGCACATAATCAAATGACGGCCCTATGGGCAGACCTTGTAAGCCTTTTCCAAAACAACCCATGGGGAAACGAAGGCCCTGAGGGAACGAAAGCAAAAATGGCTTTTATGGCTACCTATAATATTGACAGTTTCAGAGACTTCATATTTAAGAGCAGCTTTTTAAAACGCTACAAAATCAAATACGACCTTTTAACAAAAATAAAAATCAATGATACGGTGCTATTAAAATTCGGCTTCACCTGGATTAAATATTATTTATGGGGAATAAAAACAAAAAATATTCAGCAAAGATAAATATTATAATATCATCCTTGAAACCGGTCTTCTTTCAGGAACATGTTCATGTTCAATCGATCCGTCGTTCCATTCTTTTGAAACATAAAGACCGCAGTAACAGCTCCCGTATTGTTTCACATCCTTAACCCTGTATACGCAAGGACATAATATATCTTCATCATTTTTTCTGTTTCCAGATGCAAGCCTGCACGGACATGACATATATCCATATCGTTCTTTATTGAAAAAAAGAGACTGCAGCAGATCCAATACTACTTCTTTATCATTATCAAAATAATATCCCTTTGGCTCTTGTGCTTTTTTTAACATTTCATATAGTATTTCAGGTTCCATTTATATTCCCAAAGCCTCCTTGATCTCTGCTTCTTTAAAACCGGCAATTACCTTGTCGCCTATTATTATGGTAGGAAACGAGCAGTCAGGATTGATTTTTTTTATTTCTTCAAGAATTTCGTTTCTTTCTTTGCTCTTTAAAAGATCCACATCGACAAAATCGTATTTGATTGTGCAATCGTTAAGAAATTTTTTGGCATCTTTACAATGTCTGCAAGTGCTGAGCGAATATACTTTTACCGGAGGCATTTTATTCCCCTTTCATATTAGATTGTTTATCTATAACGAAACTGGCTCACCTGTTTTATTTAAACTAAGATAGCTTCGTAAAAAGTCAAGAATCAAGTTTTTGCAAAAGGCTGAAAAGAGCTTCCATTCTCCAGCCGCTTGCAGCAAATTCAAGTTGATATTTTTCTTGGAAATTCACCAATTATAAAAGTTTCATTTCATAAAATTGTCGGATATCACAAGGACAGGACAGGACGAAGCATAAATCACTTTTCCAATGGCGCTCTTGAAAAATAAATTCATGATATTTTTTTTTACTGAAGAGCCCATAATAATCAAATTAGCGTTTTGCTCCAAAGCGGTATCTATAATTGCTTTCGCAACATCCCCTTTTTTTGTAAATGTTTTATTTGCAATTCCGGGAAAGTGCTGTTTTAAGTCATGAATAATTTCTTTTTCTATCATTTCCCCGTTATTATTGCCATCTGAAACCTTCAGCAACAGCAATTCACCGCCATAATCTTTGATTATTCCAATTGCTTTATTTATAATACAGGTATCCTTCAACCCGTTACTTGAAACCAGAACATTATCCCAGCCAATCGAAGTGCTTTCCGGTATTATGAGAACATCTTTTGAAGCAAAACGGATTATTTTTTCCGCAACCCCTTTAATTAATGTTCTGTATAAATTATTTTTTTTCCCGATACCTGCCACTATAAGATCAAAACCTTCGGTTTCAGCATATTCAATTATTTTTTCAGAAGGTTCGCCTGTTTCACACAAAGCTTCAATTGAGGCATCGATTTTTTCTACAGTTTCTTTTATTTTGGCAAGAACAATTTCACAGGGTTCACTTGACAGCGCTTTCAAATCCTTAACACCGGTTAAACTCAAATCCCCTTCATAAGAAGGAGCAACATAAATAGCGCAAACACTTCCCCTTACCCAATATGAAAGCTTAATAGATTCGGAAAGCGCATGAACGCTGGCATCTGATCCATCAACTGCAACCAGTATTCTGTTATATAATCCCATATATTATATTAAAAATGAGTTACAAATGCCACTTGATCTAATCGGTATATACAGTAATCGGTAAAATTGTCATCTTTATACCTTTAACCCCATTTACCCTTTCAGCTTTTGATATCAGCTCCGGAGAGATATTTGATCTCTGATATTCATGAACTCTGGCGGTAACGCTTACTATACCATCATTGGCAGTTGTCTCGACATAAGGGCATAAATCAAACAATTCTGCCCTGACCTCTGCTGCCAGAGCAAGATCTTCAATCCTTTTTTGAGATTCAGGGCTTGTTTTAAAATGCTCCAGAGATGCTGTATGGCATATTATATCTGCCGCATCGTCTGTTGTAATATTTTTAATATGAAGTATCAAATCATATAAGCTGCTGTCCCATGTATCTATTCCATATAAAAAATGACTCCATTTTCTTCTCTGTTCGTCATCTTTTTTTATAGCCTTAACCGCCTTTTCCTCAGAGATTTTCATCCTTTCTATTTCAGTTCTGACTCTGTCTTCCATATCTGCTATTATGCGAACCTTGAGCACATGTTTTATATCCTTAACAAAAAAATGGCCTGCAAGCCCATGATAAACAATGTTATCTTCCCGCAGATATTTAAGCAGTGCCGCTTGAATATATGTAACATAAGTTTCTTTCCCGTTATTAAAACGGTCAAGAATTGATGGCGCATCATTAATGGCTCTTGCAAGTTTCATCTCGGGTATTTTAAACATTTCAGATGCATCAAGAAGTATCTCTCTTGAAATACGATCATAACCTAGGTTTTTTGCTACCTTTTCAGCAACTTCTTCTCCGCCGCTAAAAGAAGCTCTTGAAATAGTTATTATTGACATAATATCTCCTTTCACAAATATAATAGCATTTTATACCCATTAGATAATAGTCAATGGATAGAGGGGGCAATCCCCGAATGGGACAACAACAAATATATATTCATATTTTTTTTAATATACTAATATTTGCTAAATAAATCAAAAAAATAAGGAGCATAAAAACATAATTTTCATGCTCCTTAACTTTTTTCATACTACATCAATAATTTAAGACATTCTCATTTAAATGAAATATGGCATTTCAGAACATTATACCTTCCCATAGCTTTCTTCAACTGCAAATCTCGGTGATCTTGCCTTCCACATGCTTCCAAGAATAATTGCTGCACCGACTACAAGGGCAAAACACATTATTCCAAAGCTTATCTTCGTCATCAAACCAACAGCTCCAGTGTTTATAGACGCCAAACCGAGCTGATTCAAATATTTTGGTATTGCAAGCCCTCTGCTGACAGCAACTAGAAGCATGATTGTACCCATTACAATTTTTATCATATGATCTTTTACATATGTTGTTCCTATTGCACCCAACTGAACACCAAAAAGAGAACCTGCAAGGATAAGGAGTGTAAGACGTATATCAATCATTCCGTGCATCGCCCAATTTATTGAACCACCCAAACCCATAATAAAAGCTATTACCAACTCAGTTGCAGATGCTATAATACTTGATGCTCCTATAACATATATCATTCCGGGAACTCCAACAAATCCTCCAACAGCAATTGTTGCCGCCAGCATTCCTGCAGCAAAACCAACAGGAATGGTAAACCATAAAGATATTGTAAGATTTGCTTTTTTGAAATGGATCATTGGAGGAAGATTGATAGACTGGAGTTTTAGAGCAAGCTTTGTAACCCTTTCAACACCACCGGTTTTTGCTATCTTCCAGGCATCAAAAAAGACGTATCCGCCAACAAGCACAAGAATTACAACAAAAGCCAGACTTACATACAGATTGGAACCGGCCTCTCCCCATTTCTCGAGGATGTAATGCTGAATCTGAATTCCGACCTGGACACCGACTACAGCCGAAGCTGCAGTAACAACTCCAAGCTTTAGATCCACCTGACCGTATTTGAAGCGTTTGAAGGCTCCGACCATGGCTTTTGGGAATTTATGGCACATGTTACTTGCCACAGCAACTGTTCCGGGAACTCCAAGGCTCATCATACCCGGAGTTAGAACAAATGCTCCACCTGAGCCGATAAAACCGCTTACAAGCCCTCCTATAAAACCAATTACAAACAAAAACAATATTGATGCAAGATTTAAATCAATAAATTTTAAACTCTCCGCTGCTATATCGTGCATTTTTCCTCCTCTGAATAATTTATTGTAATTTAATCAAAATAGATAGTTCATAAGTTATTGAGTTGTTGAGTTGATAAGAAGAAGCTCTTCGCTTTTTACCAGCTTAATAACTTATGAACTCAACAACTATTTTGTCATATCCTGTGAAACGGATTGATATATGCACGAGCCCGCGGTCTTTTTCTGGCAACCTTGATAGTCCGAACATCATCCTGAACACTCTTTTCAACTGTAACAACTTTAACATCTTTATGAGCCGCTTCAATTCCCATAAGGGTCCAAAAATTACTTGCAAATGCTCCATGAGCAAATGAAAAAGCAAAAACTGTCAAAATCGGTAATGCCGAATACCAGCCGCCTCTTGTAAAATAGCTTGTTACTGTATCTGCATTTATAAAAACCGCCGCATACATAGCTAAACTTATCGCACCATAGCCCAATGTTTTACCTACCGGTTTCTTTTTTTTGATTTCCTTTGCCATAACCTTTCCTCCTTTTGTATTTTTATTTAAAAAAACGCTGAACACCGGTATCGTAACTTCTGCCGCGATCTTTTCCTTGCTTTCGTCTGATCCGGTTATTACAAATCCTATCCTTTTTATTTCATGAATAATTTTTTCAACTATTACGCCTGCTTCACCAAATCGAAGTAAATAACTATAACCTACTCCGCCTGAAGCTGACTTGATTTCAAATGCTTTATTAAATTTTTTCTCTGACTTATCGGATACTTCGACCAATTCATTCCGAATAACACTTAATGCAAGTATGTCATAGTTAAGTCGTTTTGCCACAGAAACAGCATAGTCAATCAGACTTTCTGAAAATATACCTTCTTCGCCAACTACCAGAATTTTTCTGCTTTCCTGCATTTTGCTGTTTTCCGAATCAGTTTTTGTATTCACAAATAACCTAACCTTTTTATTATATATTTGCACATATTCAGAGAAAAAGTGCTTTGTCCGGTTAACAGTAAGCAATTCAAGTATTGTGCCATAACTCAATACCATATATAACTATCTGTAATATATATACATATAATATTTATGCTGATTTCTCTGCTACTGATCTCATATTGCAGTATGCAACATAAAATTCGTGAAAGATAATTATTATTATAATATAAGTAGGTTATGAATATGTTACATTGAGCAAATACCCGTTGCTATATGCAACATATTAATAATTGGAAATAGTTGCTATTGACGGTATTTTTCTGTAAATAAAGATGATATTTATTACTCAAAAAGGATGGCATTATGCTTTTTACGAAAAAGCCTGAAAAACAAGTTGAGGAAAATAAAAAATCCAACCAGGAACTCATAGAACTTCGCACTTCAATCGAAAAAGCAGGATTATCCGATTCTCTTACTTTGCTTGCAATCAGGGAAGTGGAACGCATGGAGAACATGGACCCATCTGCCCCTGAATACAGTATAGGTTTTAATTATATTGAATACCTTCTGTCTTTGCCATGGCATGTTTTTACAGATGACAATCTTGATTTGAATCATGCCGAAAAAATAATGGATTCAAAACATTACGGTTTAAATGCCGTTAAAGAACGTGTGCTTGAATATCTTTCTGTAAGAACTCTTTTCAGTCTCCAGAAATTTCATATCCTGGTTGTTGATGATGAAGAAATAGCAAGAACCAACCTTGAATATATACTGCGCAAGGAAGGTTATGCGGTAAGCACCGCCGCAAACGGAGTTGAAGCAATAAATATTCTGAAAGAACAACATGTAGATCTGATACTGACCGATCTTAAAATGGAAAAGATGGATGGTATGCAGCTTCTGGAATTGTCGAAAAAAATATCTCCTCATACGAAAATTGTGATGATAACCGGATTTGCAACAGTCAGTTCAGCTGTAGACGCTTTAAAAAAAGGCGCATTTCATTATCTTCCCAAGCCTATAAATCTTGATGAACTGCGACAAACCGTGCGCCAGATTATAGAAAAGAAAAAGCATATACAAATGACCCGCAGCCCCATACTCTGTTTTGCAGGCCCTCCCGGAACCGGTAAAACTTCGGTTGGAAAAGCAATCGCAGAAGCCTTGGGAAGAAAATTCGTTCGCATCTCGCTTGCCGGATTGAGAGATGAAGCTGATTTACGGGGACATAGAAAGACATATGTAGGAGCAATGCCGGGAAGAATTATTAACGAGATAAAGCGTGCGGAATCAACCAATCCGGTTTTCATGCTGGATGAAATAGATAAAATCGGGCAGGATTTCCACGGCGATCCGGCTTCGGTTCTTTTAGAAATCCTTGACCCTGAACAAAACAGTCATTTCACCGACCATTATCTCGACGCCCCTTTTGATCTGTCCGGAGTAATGTTTATTTCAACTGCAAACATGGTTGAAAGGCTGCCGGCTCCTCTTCTAGACAGGCTGGAAGTAATCCGTTTTTCCGGTTATACGGAAAAAGAAAAGATACATATTGCAAGGATTCATCTGATACCGCGCCAGATAAAAGAACATGGTTTATCCGATTTTGATGTTAAATTTTCTGATGACGCCATCTCAAAAATTATACATGATCACACACAGGAAGCCGGGCTGCGCAATTTTGAACGCGAAATTGCAACCATATTCCGGAAGATAGCAAGACTCTCCCTTCAAAACAGCAGCGAATCTGATAAAACAAATTCAATAATAGTTGATGCTGCGCTTGTAGAAAAGCTTCTGGGTCCAAGAAAATTTGTACATGAAATCGCTGAAAGAGAAAATAAGGCAGGAGTAACAACAGGCCTTGTGTGGACGGAATTCGGAGGAGAAATTATCTTTATTGAAGCAAGCATGATGAAAGGAAACCGGCAGCTTATACTTACAGGATCAATGGGAAATGTCTTGCAGGAATCCGCCCAGACTGCTCTGAGTTTCGTAAGAAGCAATGCCAAGCTTTTCGGAATAGATCCTGATTTTTTTAACGAAAGCGATATTCATATTCATATTCCTTCAGGAGCAATACCAAAAGACGGCCCCTCGGCAGGCATTACAATCGCCGTCGCCCTTATTTCTCTTTTAACGGGTAAACCGGCAAGAAATGATATTGCAATGACCGGAGAGTTGACTTTAAGCGGAAGAATATTAGGTATAAGCGGTATCCGTGAAAAAATTCTTGCTGCTCAGCGAAGCGGAATAAAAATCGTGGTTTTCCCCAAGCGCAATGAAACAGATATTGCCAACATAGAACCGGAAGCCAAAGAAGGGGTTGAAATTGTACTTGCAGAAGAAATTCCCTCTATCGTAAAACTTGTGATGCAGTAAAGACTGTTTCAAAACATTTCAGTTTGGTAAAAGTCAAGGCGGGTATAAATTATAACCAAATTAATACATTAAGTATTTAGAGGATAGCGCTATGCTTCACTAAAGTACAAAATTTGAGCCCAACGCTGAGATCGGCCAAAATGGGCTGTTTTGCATTTGGCTCAGTAATATACTAGCTTTCAAGGTTATATCTTCTCAGCTTTCTCCATAAAGACACCCTGTCTATGCCAAGGATTTCCGCTGCTTTGGTTTTTTTATTTTCAACCTGATCAAGCACCCACGCAATATACTCCATTTCATTTTCTTCCAATGTAAGAAATTCCCTTTGCCGCCTGCTTTGTATCCTGAATTTGAGCTGCTGGAAATCTGCAGGAAGATGATGCATTTCAATTATATTCCCTCCCGCCATTGCCACAGCGTGTTCAATAATGTTTTCCAGTTCGCGTATATTTCCAGGATATTCATAACTTTCAAGAATAGCTATTACATCATCAGTAATTATATCGATATGTTTTCCCTGCATTTCGGAAAATTTTTTCAGAAAATACATGCACAATACCGGAATACTTTCTTTTCTTTCCGCAAGAGGCGGAACGTGCATGGTAATAACATTGAGTCGATAGAATAAATCCTGACGGAAATTTCCTTCCTCTATCTCCAGCACAAGATTCTTGTTTGTCGCTGCGATCACGCGGATATCAACCGAAATTTCATCGGTTCCGCCTACCCTGATTAATGTCCTGTCCTGTAAGACCCGCAAAAGTTTTACCTGCATGGAAAGAGGCATATCCCCTATTTCATCCAAAAAAACAGTTCCTCCTTCTGCAACCTCCAGCAAACCTTTTTTTATTCCACGCGCCCCAGTAAAAGCTTCCTTTTCATGCCCGAAGAGTTCATTTGCAAGCAGATCCTCATTAAAGGCGCCGCAGTTTACGGCAAGAAATCTTTTTTCATAGCGATTGCTTAACTGGTGAATCATTTTAGCTACAAGTTCTTTGCCGGTTCCTGTTTCGCCCAGTATAAGCACCGTGCAATCTGTAGGAGCAATCTGTTCTATTGTTTTTTTCAGGCCATCCATTTTGTCATTATTGCCGGTAATAAAAGTAATTTCTTTTTTGCTTCCAATACGAAGCTTAAGTTCTGCCACTTCTTTTTTTAAAGATGTTTTTTCAAGCGCCTGCCTAACAAGAATACGGACCTCATCTATTTTTACCGGCTTTGGTATATAATAATAAGCCCCGCTTTGCATTGCTTCAACTGCAGTAGCAACCGTTGCATATCCTGTAATAATGATAACTTCAGTATCAGGGTACAGCTCTTTTGTTTTTTGAAGAACTTTAAGGCCGTCAACCCCCTGCATTTTAAGATCTGTAAGTACAAGATCAAATTCTGTTTTTTCAAGCTCCTTTAAGGCAATAATACCACTTTCAACCGTCACAGTTTCATACCCTTCTTTATTAAGGATATGATCCAGATTCTCTCTTGCAATCTGTTCATCATCTACAATTAATATCCGGGCAGTTTTTGTCATTATGGCCTCCTTCATGCCCGATGATGTATGGGAAGATTGATTATAAACCTGGTGCCTTCTCCAAGCTTGCTCTCAACCGAAATAGAACCCTTATGCTGCTGCAAAATTCCATAAACTATCGAAAGACCTAAGCCGGTTCCCACACCAACTTCTTTTGTAGTAAAAAATGGGTCAAATATCATATCAAAATTCTCTTCCGGAATTCCGCCTCCCGTATCTTCAAAAGTTATTACAGCCATGCCTGCGGCATGATCCGGTTTTGCCGATATTTTTATAAATCCGGATGAGCTTTCAATAGCCTGAACCGCATTGATGATAAGATTAAGAAAAACTTCCTGAATACGCTGTTTATCAATATCTATCACTAAATCTTTCGGTATATTTTTTTGAATTTCTATTCCGGAAGGCACCTGGCTTGAAACAAGTCTTATAGAGCGCTCTACCACTTCATCAAGAGAAGCCGGAACCAGAGCAAAATCCCTGTCACGCGAAAACTCCAAAAGCCCCTTTACAGTATCTCTTGCCCTGTTGACTTCCTGTTCAATATTGGAAAGCATCCTGTGCATAAATTCCGGGTCCGCTTTGCTGCCTTCTTCTAAAAGTATCTGGCAGGAAGTAGAGATGTTATTTAATGGATTGTTTAGCTGGTGGGCAACGCCGGAAGTAAGAATTCCTATTGATGACAATTTTTTAGTTTGAACCAGCTGTTCCTGGCGTTTTTCAAGTTCTGCAACCATACGATTAAACGCTTCTATCACCCGCTGTATTTCATCTTTTGTATTTCGTACAGGAATAAAATTAAAATTTCCATTTGCTATCTGAACAGTTGTTTTTTCGATAATCCTCAGGGGCTTTATTATCTTTCTGGCCATAATCGGTATTAAAAACATCCCCATAGACAGAAACAATGTAACATTAAAAAAAATATGCTTCTTCAGTTGCCCAATAATTGCGAGGATTCTTTCTCTTTCAAAGCTGACAAGTGCTATAGACCTGTCCACAAGATTTTTTCCTTCCAACCTTAATCTGTCTTCCAGATCATTTTCACAGGATTGCCTTCCCTCTACAACACAAACAGCCATTTTATCCATCAGCTTTTCATACTCTCTGAAACCCTGTTCTATCAATCCGATATGAGGCGCACCTTTCATTTTTTTCATATCCACAGAAATACTTGAAAGCACTTTAATACCCTTTTTTATATAAAGCCTGTTTTCAGCAAGATCGTCCTGGGAACCGTAGAGAAGAAAGTTTTTTTCATACCGCCTTATCTCTAGTATTGTATTGCTCAGATCATCGGCAACTTCAACAAGGCGCTGTTTTTGTTCTATCTGTCGCAAAAAACGGTATGAATTCCCCCCTACAAAACCTATTACAAGAAGGCATATAGTAAGCCCGATTACTATTTTTTTGCGGATATTTATAGAGAAATCTTTTATCCCAAACAATTTTTCACCTCATCCATCCAGTTCTCCAACTGTTGAAATCTTCTCATATAATTTTTATTGACCAAAGAAGGTGCCTTTATAGTATTTGGACAATTTCCTGTATTTCGTTTGTAGTGCCCTCCCCTGCCCCAAGGATACAAATAAGAGTTACCCAAATATCTGCAATAGTTAAGATCAGAATAGATTTTTTAATAACATTAGCTATTTGAAATGGCAATATTAAGTTCTATAACAGTTGATATTTCGACACATGAACTTTCGCCTGCAGCTTTAATATCGAGTTGCAAAAACATCATTTTATCCGGGTTTATTAAAGCGTTGTTGAAATTTCTTGACATCGGCAATTCATATCTTTAAGTTTCCGGATAAATTAAACACATGAGCCAGTTTCAAAACGCTCCAGTTTGGCCGATCTCTGCGTTGGGCTCAAATTTCAATCCTCGAAATACTCAATGTATTCCTGTGGTTGAAATTTTCGCCCGTCTTGAGCTTGACCAAACTGAAACATTTTGAAATTGGCTCACATATTAGTGGAGAAATAACAGATGGCGGATTTTATATATCAGGAAATGTTTCCTCTAGGAAAAGATGAAACCGAATACAGGCTGCTCACAAAAGATCATATTTCAACCGATAGCTTTGACGGCAAAACAATATTAAAAGTCTCACCCGAAGGGCTTTCTTTTCTTTCCGAGCAGGCATTTAAAGATGTATCCCATTTGTTAAGGTCTTCCCATTTAAAACAGCTTTCAAATATTTTAAGTGATCCGGAAAGTTCCGAAAACGACAGATATGTTGCTCTTGAGATGATTAAAAATGCCGTTATTGCAGCCGAAGGAGTTTTTCCACTTTGCCAGGATACCGGGACCGCCATTGTGCTTGGAAAAAAAGGCCAGCAGGTTTGGACGGGATTTTCCGATGAAGAAGCCATATCAAAAGGCGTTTTTAATGCTTATACAAAAAACAATCTGCGTTATTCCCAGAATGCTCCTCTTACAATGTTTGATGAAAAAAACACCGGCTGCAATCTTCCCGCCCAGATTGAACTTTATGCTGTTGAAGGCGACTGCTATAAGTTTCTTTTCATTGCAAAAGGAGGAGGATCGGCCAACAAGACATATCTGTTCCAGGAAACCAAAGCAACGCTTAGCCCGGAGAAGCTGCTTGATTTTATGAAAGAAAAGATGAAAACTCTGGGAACGGCGGCATGTCCTCCTTATCACCTTGCTTTTGTTGTTGGAGGAACATCTGCTGAATTGAATCTTAAAACGGTAAAGCTTGCTTCCGCAGGCTATCTGGATTCTCTTCCAACAAAAGGAAATACTCGCGGGCATGCTTTCAGGGATATTGAATTCGAAGAAAAACTTTTAAAAGTATCACAGGAGCTTGGAATAGGAGCGCAGTTCGGCGGTAAATACTTCTGCCTTGATACAAGAGTAATTCGCCTTCCGAGGCACGGCGCATCATGCCCGATAGGTGTGGGTGTTAGTTGCAGTGCAGACAGAAATATTAAGGCTAAGATCACAAAAGACGGTATCTTTCTTGAAAATCTTGAAAAAGATCCGGCACAATATCTTCCGCTTTCGAAAGAAGCCGAATCAGGTGCAATTTCGATTGATCTTAACAGGCCAATGGATGAAATAAGATCTGTTTTAAGTAAATATCCTGTTGCAACAAGGCTTTTTCTTTCGGGAAAAATTGTTGTCGCAAGAGATATCGCTCATTCAAAGCTTAAAGAACGTCTTGATAAAGGAGAAGGCCTTCCGCAATATTTCAAAGATCATATAATTTACTATGCAGGCCCTGCAAAAACACCTCAAGGATATCCATCCGGTTCCTTCGGGCCGACTACTGCCGGAAGGATGGATTCCTATGTTCCCGAATTTCAAAAGCACGGCGCATCAATGGTCATGCTTGCCAAGGGTAACCGGTCTAAAGCTGTAACCGAATCATGCAAAAAATACGGCGGCTTTTATCTCGGCTCCATTGGCGGTCCTGCAGCCAGACTCGGCAAAGAATGTATCACAAACATTGAAACCGTAGAGTATCCTGAGCTTGGAATGGAAGCCATATTCATGATTACGGTAAAAGACTTTCCCGCATTTATAATAGTAGATGACAAAGGAAATGATTTCTTTGAGAAACTGCTTGGATAGCCTTTGTACTAAACCTGGGGCTTTAGTACAAAGAATCTCTTCATTTCTGTTTTTTTAACAAATCAAGCTTTCGCATTTTGCTTCTAAGAGTATTTGGGTTTATATTAAGAAGCTCGGCTGCCCCTCCCTGTCCGTTTATTTTGCCGCCTGTAAGCTTCAATACTTTCCGGATATGTAATGACAAGGCTTCTTCCAGATCCAAAGGCTCGTTTTTATCCGCTGATGATGTCAGATTTTCTGAGTTAACTTGCGGTAAAATAATCTTAGCTATTTCTTTTAAGTGTTGAATAATTTTTCCTTCAGAAGTATTTTCTTCACCCGCAACCGGCTGATTATAAATATCAAATTCTGCTTTTTTGAATATTGTGTCTTCAAATATAAGCGGACCTGAAATATTTTTACCCTGATATTGAATTAAAATCCGTTCTACATAGTTTTCAAGCTCGCGTACATTACCAGGCCAGCTATAGGCTTTCATCTGATCAATGGCTTTCGGATCAATGGTTGGAGGAGAAGATATATTCCTTTCAACGGATTTTCGATTTATAAAATAGTAAACCAGATTAGCAATATCATCTCTTCTTTCCCGTAAAGGCGGTATTTTGATGGGAAACACATTCAGCCTGAACCAGAGATCTTCTCTGAATCGGTTTGAATTTACCATATTTTTCAGATCCCTGTTTGTGGCGGCAATAATTCTTACATCAACAGGTACAGGCACAGTACCTCCAACACGTTCTATCTCCTTTTCCTGAAGCACCCGCAAAAGTCTCGCCTGTACTTCCTGCGGCAACTCCCCTATTTCATCCAAAAGAATGGTTCCTTTGTCGGCACGTTCAAACCTGCCGCGTTTTTGAAACAATGCTCCGGTAAAAGCGCCTTTTTCATGTCCGAAAAGTTCGCTGTCAATAAGGGTTTCCGGTATTGCACCACAATTTACTTTTATAAAAGGCTGATTTTTTCTTGGTGATGAATAATGAATCGCGTTTGCAATTACTTCCTTTCCTACTCCGGTTTCGCCAAGCAGAAGCACGGGAATATTTATAGGAGCAACTTGTCTTACCATATCAAATACCTGTTTCAGGCCTGCATCTTTGCCTATGATTTCATCACCTGAAATACGAAGCATTTCCTTATAAAGATACCGGTTGTCATCCGCCAGCATTTCTTTTAATTTCAACACCTCCTGATGTCTAAGAGCATTTGACATAGCGATGGCGAACGGATCATGCAACATCGACAAGAGCCGGGCATGTTCGCTTTCATATTGACGTGGTCCGATCAAATAAATTACCAGAGCAAACAGTCTTTTATCCTGTATCTTAAGTGGCAGGGTCATAATCGACATATCGGGTCTATCGATCAACTGAGTCACTTTCAGGGTAGCCGGGAACATCTCAGGGTGGTTGATGATTATAACATCATGAAGACTGGCCCAATGGCTTTCAACTTCGGAACGTGTTTCAGGGGGTAAGGGAATAATCCGATCCATCTTTTCTATCTTATAACGGCTGACCTGAGCCAACGTTTCTATGGCAGGCATACCAGGTTCACCCAGCACAAGATTCATGCCGGTTAATGGTATAAAGTTCTCCATATATTCCAGCGCCTTCCACATGGCGGTTTCAATATCCAGGCTTCCGCAAATCCGCATTGTCGCCTGACGGAAAAATTCGTTTGAATCTATATCCATAGAATCCTCTTTGTATTATGCAATCATGGAAAGAATATAAAACCGATGCTAACCATATATCACATCTTTGCGTTAAATATAAATATATATATTTTAATTAAAAGATAATTATTTTACAGTATTTTTAACTAACTGATATATTTTAGATTATTATTTGGCACGATTTGAGCAAGAGTACTTATTCAAGATGGCATTTACTATATTTTCGGATTTTTAATATACGAATATTATAAACCATAGAGCGACTTTCAAATTATTGGAGGAGAAAAAAATGACTGACGAAAAAAGAAATTTACCGACAAGGTTGGGAAACAAACCACTCGAGAAACCTGAAGATGCGGAACCGATCCTGCCGGTAGACCCACCGGCAAAATGGGATCATGAAGCCGATCTGGTAATAGTGGGATCAGGAGGAGGAGGTCTTGCAGGTGCATTGATAGCAGCAGACAAAGGATTCTCTGTGATCCTTCTTGAGAAGATGGATGGCACAGGCGGAACCTCTCAATACGCCGGAGCCTTTTATGCATACAACAGTAGGGTCCAGAAAAAGGAAGGGATAGAATGGGATGTAAATGAGATTGCCATGGGAAGCCTTTTTGAGACAGGTTATACGGGCAACATTCATTTGTTTCGTAACATGATAGAAAAGAGTGGCGAAGTCGTCGACTGGATAGAAGATCAGGGCTTTGAATGGGAGAATGAAATAGCAGGTTATCCCGCAGTTACCTCCAAAGGCGGCCACCAGAGATTATGTTATATTCCGATGACGGACCTTATGAACTTTTTAGCCAAAAAGTGCAAAGAAAAAGGCGTGAAGTTCATGATCAATACTCAAGTAGACACACTGGTAAGAGACAATGGCAGGATTGTGGGGCTGAAAGCTACGGTAAATCCTGAGGGAACCACTGTTTTTGTAAAAGCAAAAAAAGCTGTACTTATGGCGGCCGGCGGTATGCAACATAATCTAAGCTTGCTTAAGAAATACGCACCCTCAGTATATAAGGGTGTCGGCAGTGTATCAATGTCCCTGCCGTGCAATAGCGGAGAATGTTTCAGGATGGGGCTTGGAGTAGGTGCCGATGTGGCAGGATTTGATTCATGCACCTGTTTTGAGGGAGGAATAGACCACAGGACGGAGAATGGCGGCCCCTGGTTTAGATTTTTATATTCCGGAGATGTTCAGCTGTCGAGGGCTCCGTGGCTGCACTTAAACAAAGCATGCGAAAGATTTATGATGATGGACAATAACTTGGGCCAATATATGTTAAGGCCACCAGCCATGATGTCGCAACCCGGGGGAAGGGCCTATGTCATTTTCGATAACAAATACGAAGAAAATATCTGGAAGATCCAGGACGATGTCCCATTGGGGTTATCCTGTAAACGCCCCCTTACGCCGGATGTACCGGGAAACGAAATAATTACCAAAAATGAGACTCTTGCCCCTAAAGATTGGCGATTGGCGGTAAAAGAAGCAATCGATGTGAATGTAATAAAAGTGGCCGATACATTGGAGGAGTTAGCTGGGAAATTAGGCCTGGATAAGGTTTTATTCAAAGAGGCCGTAGAGAAATGGAATAAATATTGTGATGCCGGTGAAGACCCCGAATTCGACACACCTGCCCGCTTCTTAATCCCGATAAAACATGCTCCATTCTACGGATTGAAAGCCGGCGGCAGTATGGGGCCGATGGGTACTGGCCTTAGGACCAATCCTGACATGCAGGTATTGGATAAGGATCAAAAGCCAATTCCCGGACTTTACGCCGCATTTTTCACGGCGGGTGGAAGTATCGGAGAGGGTAGAAGTCCGATGGGTTTCGGTCTTCTCGGGGGTTGCAGCATGTCGACAACCTCAGGTTATACCGCCGCCCAACATGCTATATCAAAAAAGTAATATCGGAAGGGAAAACGACTATGAAGCTGGTAGATGGAAACGGTGGAACAATAATGCAGATAAAAACGATGAAGCGTCAGGATGAGCGACTCGTTGTCCGGGGTATGGCGATGGGTGGCATGCCCATGACGGCTTTTGTGAAACCCGAGGAGTTGTGGGGCGCTTTCCATCTGCTCTCCTGGGATATTGTCAAGTATATGCCCGTCATGCTTTGGAAAGGGTTTCAACGAAGTCGGAGTCTTAAAAAAAAGAAATAGCCGGCAACAACCTGTTCCGCTTCGTTTCAATGATCAAGTAATCAAATAGCGCCGAACTCTTTTTTATATAAATGGAGGATTTAAGAATGGAAGGGCAATTCAATTATTTGTTTACTCCTATTAAGATTGGAACAAAGACCATAAAGAACAGGATATATTTCGGGCCTCACGGAACTATGTTTGCCGATAAAGATTACATAATGGACGACAGATACGTTGAGTATTTAAGAGCCAGAGCAAAAGGCGGCGCAGGACTCATAATAGCCGGAATGATGACTGTAATGGAAAATGCAAGAGATTTCGCCGGCATTCAGGAGATACATGATAAAAGAGTTGTTCCCATGCTGCGCAAACTTGCAGAGGCGGTACATAACGAAGGCGCTACGGTTTTGGTTCAGCTTTGTCATACCGGAAGGGAGTCTGATCCTGAGCTGAGCCGTCTTCCGGCCTGGTCTCCATCCGCCATTCCTTCGTGCGCCATGTTTCGCGATGTGCCCAAGGAGATGGAAGAAGAAGATATTCATGAAGTAGTGAGGGCGTTTAAAAGAGCTGCATCATTTATAAAGGAAGCCGGTTTGGATGGAGTGGAAATTCATGGGGGTTCAGGCTATTTGCCTCAGCAGTTTATGTCGTCTATCACAAATATAAGGACGGACGAATATGGAGGAAGCCTCGAGAACCGGCTGAGGTTTCCAATGGAAGTGATTGATGCAGCCCGTAATGCTATGGGAAACAATCTGATTCTGGGAATAAGGCTTTCAGGCGATGACTTCATACCGGGAGGAAACGGCATAGATGACTATAAGGAAATAGCCCGGCAATTTGAAGCCACCGGAAAGATAGATTTTATTCATGTAGGTGGTCCGTTCTATGAAGGCATATATGGCCTGGGTATGGGAATGCAGGTGCCTTTGGGCTTTTATACTCCACATGCCGTAGGATTCAAAGAGGTTGTTGATCTTCCGGTTTTAAACGATTTCAGGATCAATGATCCTGTTCAGGGCGAAAAAATCCTGGCTGATGGCCAGGGTGATATGGTTGGTATGATCCGGGCGCTTATAGCCGATCCTGAGCTTCCCAATAAAGCTATGGAGGGAAGACTGGAAGAAATCCGTTCCTGTATCGCCTGCGATCAGGGATGTATCGGCCGTGTTTTTAAAGGAAAGTCTATGACCTGCCTTCAGAATGCCACTGTCGGTCTTGAACAAAAAATAGGAACGCTCGCACCGGTATCTGCAAAGAAGAAAGTACTGATTGTAGGCGGAGGTCCTGCCGGAATGGAGACAGCCCGTGTAGCGAGATTAAGAGGCCATGAAGTAATTCTTTATGAAAAAGAAAAAAAACTTGGCGGCCAGGTGAACATAGCTGTGAAAGCTCCGGGCAGAGCTGAATTTGGAGGAATTACCAGATATCTTGTCAAACAGATGGAGTTACTTGGGGTTAAGGTTAATCTTGGAGTTACTGCAACATCTGAGCTGGTAGCAAAAGAGAATCCTGATGCAGTGGTTATCGCAACAGGTTCAAATCCTTTTAAACCTACGATTCCCGGCGCCGATCAGAGCAATGTGGTCAGCGTCCGGGATGTTTTTCTGAAATTGGTTTCTGTAGGAGAAAAGGTAGCTATAATTGATGGCGGAGAGGCTCACTGGCCATGCTGCAGTGCGGCTGAGTACCTGGCTGAGAGGGGCAGGCAGGTTGAGATAATAACGCCTTTATTGTTTGTGGGTATGGAGCTTGCTTCGACAGCGGATTTGATGCCTTTTTACTTACGGGTTCGTGCAAAAGGCGTCGAATTCAGCCCGAATATGCTCTTGTTGGGAATCTCAGGAAATACTTTAACGGTTTTTGATATATATGCCGGAGTTACATCAAAGAAAGAAGGAATTAATACTATAGTTCTTGCTGCCGGAAACCGTGCAGATGATAAGCTTTATAAAGAGTTGAAGGGAAAAGTAAAGGAACTTCACAGGGTGGGTGATTGCGTATCTCCAAGAAGAGCGCTTGAAGCTATTTATGAAGGTTACAATCTGGGAAGAATATTATAGCGATATCAATAAAGAAAACAATCAAGGAGGATCAATATGGAATTTTCAGGAGACACAACATTAAAGGAAGTAATGGAAAATGAAAAAAGCAAAGCAATCATGGAGAAACATATTCCGGGATGCTCAAATAGCCCAATGCTTAAAATGGGATACAGCATGTCATTGGAATTGATAGCAAGCTTGCCTCAAGCCGGTATCAGTGCTGAGACATATCAAGCAATACTCGATGACCTGAGCAAATTATAAATAATATCAACAGGGATTATAGCCATGAATATGCCTATGCAATCTTCAGCAAGAAGTGAAATAAAAACTAATGTTGTGGTAATTGGCGGGGGGCATAATGGCCTTGTGGGATCATGCTATCTGGCAAAGGCAGGGCACAAGGTAGTAGTAGTTGAGGCGCAAAATAATATCGGGGGCATGACCTCATCCGGCCATTTTATTAAGTCAGCTCCCGATCATATAATCCATCCATGTGCAGTGGATACCATATTTATACGTACATCGGGCATAATTGAAGATCTGGATTTAAAGAATCACGGCTTTAGCTCTATAGATACCGATCCCTCTTATGCCTATCTTGCTCCCGATGGAGAGTCGATAGCTTTTTGGCGTGATCCTGTAAAAACTGCGGATGAAATCGGAAGATACTCTCCTTCTGATGCAAGAGCATATCTTGAATTCGCCAATACACTTGAGGCACTGCTTAGTGTTGCTCTTCCCATGATGCGCACAGATTCCCGAAGACCGTCATTTAAAGAAATTATCAGCACGATTCGTTCATCAATATCAAATCGTCGCCGGCTCGGAGAAATAGGCGCTCTTGCTCTTGGTTCGGCCGATCAGGCTGTTGCCGAACGTTTCGATCATCCTCTTGTTGTTGCGGCTCTTTTGGGACTTGCCGGAGGTGCAGGTCCAATAGATGCGGACGGCAGCGGGCTTGGCCATATTATTGCAGCTCTTTTGCACAAGGTAGGTGTCGGACGACCGGTTGGCGGCATGCAGTCATTATCCGATTCTCTCAAAAGATGCTTAAACAAGGATGGAGGAACAGTGCTGACCGGAACACCGGTAGAAGAAATTCTTGTTGCCAAAGGGCAAGCGGAAGGAGTTCGCCTTGCCGACGGGCGCATTATAAGAGCTGATTGTGTACTGGCGGCCTGTGATCCGCGAACGGCATTGGGGCGACTACTACCCGATGGAGCCTTAGACAAACGGATGAGGGCACGTGTTGAACATATTCCTGCAAATTCCCGTGGAGCAGCACCAATGAAAGTCGATCTTGCTCTTAGAGGACGGGTGGAAATCTCTAAACATCAGAAACTTAGAAAAGATGATGTTGATCTTAGAAAACCGGCATTACTTATCGGAACGGCTGAGGATATCCGATCTTCGTTTTCAAGCTCCATACGGGGAGAGCTGACGCCCGATCTTTACTTCTGGGCGGCTATCCCTACAGCCTGCGATCCAACTCAGGCACCTCCCGGCCAGGATGTTTTATACCTGTATCCACCTGCGGTTCCTGCATATCCTGCTGAGGGTTGGCAGGTTTTACGTGAAAAGGCGGAAAATATCATAATATCCAGAGCAAGCAGCTATTTCGACAATCTTGATTCGCTTGAGATAGGACGATGGGTTGAAACACCTATGGACTTGGGAGCTCGGACCGGGGCCTTTAACGGATGCGTTACCCACGTGGACTTTGCTCTTCTTCGTTCAGGCCCCTTGCGTCCGGCCTGGGGGCTGGGCGGATACGAAACTCCGATAAAAGGTCTTTTTTTAGGAGCGGCCGGATCACATCCGGGCGGCGGTGTTTCCGGAATACCGGGTAAACTTGCAGCAGTAAGAGTACGCCGGTTCCTTGACCGGATCAGTTAATCTAAATATTACATGGGAGATAAAATGATGAATGATTTAGCAATGGCTTCCGGCATGGGTGACCCTCTGGTTCCCTGGATTTTTGAAATTGTGCTACCGCTAATCTGGCTGGGCATAGCCGCCTTTCACTTCAGCCGCACGCGTCGCAGCGGCGTACTCTCTTTATCTGCGCTGCTTTTTTTAGGTGGCACGACCATGTGGTGGCAGGAGTGGTATGCTGACTGGGGAGCATATCTTCTTTTCAACTATAATTTTGTTCAGATTCCCTGGGGTCCGACAGCTTGGACTGCGCCAAGCAAACCGTGGGCGGTTATTCCCAGCTATGGCTGGTACTTTGGTATAGTCTTTGCTCTGCTTGTCATGCTTGCGGAACGTGTAAAAAAAGCCCGCCCATCCTGGAGTTCGTTGCGTGCTACGGCTGTTGTCGTTATTCCGATCTTCTATCTATGGGATTTAGCTGTAGAAGGAAGTTCCGCCGCACTGGGCTGGTTCAGCTATACAAATATTCTTGGTCCGGCACTGATGACGGCGCGTGGTAATTTCCCCCTTGTATGGCCGATCTTATATTTTGTGTTTTTCGCCGTTATGGTGGTCTGGCTTTTTGTCCAAAAAGATGTGGCCGGCATCTGGCTGCATGAGCGTTTGTTTGGCGTTCATCGCATGGCTTCCGGCGCTAAGCGTGAATTTGCCCGTTTTCTGGTCTGGTCGCTTACTATGAACATTATGTTCTGGTTTGTATATAATCTGCCTACATGCCTGTTGCGTGTCGCATTTGGTGGGCCGAGTACGCTTGTCCCCTGATATGATATTGGTAAGATAAGCGGTTATAGGTGGTAAGGTAAAGGTAGATTCTGTGAGCCAGTTTCAAAACGCCCCATTTTGGCCGATCTCTGCGTTGGGCTCAAATTTCAATCCTCGAAATACTCAATGTATTCCTGTGGTTGAAATTTTCTCCCACCTTGAGCTTGACCAAACTGAAACGTTTTAAAAGTGGCTCCTGTGTTTATAATATCAGAGAAAGGAAAGAGTAATGAATCAATCAGCTCCTGTTATGCCGGTGATGCCTGCTCCTTCGCCTGAGGGAATGATTTTTTTGATTGCTTGCATAATTATTGTTGTAGCGCTGCTGCTATGGTGGGCGTTTTCAGACGAGCGCAAACGCGGCCCGGTACTACCGCTGATTTTGCTGGGCGCTGCTATTTCATCCTTCCTTATCGAGCCGGTGTTTGACAACACACTATTGTACTGGTTTCCAACGGAAAATCCCCTCTCCGTTTATTCCGCATATGGACGTACAATACCGTGGTTCATACCGATAGGATATGCATGGTTTATAGGTGGTGCCGCGTATTTGTTGCAGCGCCGTTTTGAACGTGGCATTTCTGTTAAACAGGCCATGTCGTATTTCTTTGCACTGGTCTTTATAGATTGGTTTGCGGTGTCGGTTTGTGAATGGCTTGATTTAAGCGCATTTTATGGCAACCAACCGTTTCACTTTTTTGGTTCACCACTATGGTTTTCGTTTGCCGATGCTACCGGCGGCTTTGTGCTTGGTGCGGCGTTGTATGCTTTGCTGCCTCATCTGTCCGGCGCACGCAAGTTGCTGTTGTTGTTTTTGCCGACGTTTATATACGGCGGTGTGCTTGGTTCGACCACCGCACCGGTCGCACAGGCACTCAACTCCGGATGGTCTGAAACTATTACGTGCCTGTATGGTGCTATTACAATTGGCTTATGCTGTCTGCTCGTTTTCGTCATCAGTTATATTCTGGCTAAGGTTTCCCGGCGCCAATGAGATATGAAATAATAAATAATAAGTAGTAAAAAGTAAAAACAAAGAGTGAGTTACATTCAATAACTATTATACAACAAAGGAGACAAAAAAACATGGGTATTAAATTAGGAGAAATGAAAGGATCAGGGCCCTATTATGGAAAATCGCTGGATGAACTTAATGCCAGTATAAGCTGGGGTCCTGAAGAGGAAAGAGAGATCGAACGTTACTGTGAGAAGATTCATAAAAATATCAAAGAAGAAGAGATGACGCCGATGGAGCGCTTCAAGGCAACTATGGAAGGCAAGGAAAGAGACCGTCTTCTTGTGGAGCCGTTTTTTTTCCCGACCTATGCCCTACGTACCTTGGACGGGTTTGCCGATGCCGTAAAAGCCATCGATGCTTATGTTTATCCTAAACTGTTGGTTAAATCTCATCTGGCAACTACAGCCCGCTATAAGTTGGACACAATGTTTTGTGCGCCCATTTCTTATGGCGAAAATTTATTTGGTTGGAATTCGATGTTTATTGAAAATGGAAATCCGGTGCATGATGGAGATCCATTTATAAAAACTATTGAAGATCTGGAAGGTCTTGAAGCACCCGATCCCACAAAACACGGCATGTTTGCCCAATATCTCTGGTTTTGTCAGGAAACAAGACGTATATTTGATAAATACGGTTTAAGTACGCTTATACCGATCGAAGGATCATTTTGTGAAGGACCGGACGGTTTTGCCTGCTCTCATATGGTTGGTTATAATCAATATTTAAAGCATCTTCGCAAGAATCCTGAATTCTGCAAGAAGTTAGCAAACCTGGCCTCCGACTGGCTGATAAAACTTGGCACAGCAGTAAGCAATTTAGGGCATGTTGATTACAGCTATATGTGTTCTCTTGTCGGAATGTATCCCATTAAAGGCGTAGAGTGGATTGCCGAAGAGTATGCGAGGATCGGCAAGGCTGTTAAAGCGGCGGTGAAAAAGCCCATCGTACACGCCTGGGCCTTCGATGGAGCAACCGATTGGCTTGATGAACTGCTTAAAGCAGGAGCCTTAGGAGATGACAGCTTCGATGGGATTATGTGCACAGGAGATATTACCAGATACAACACAGTAAATGATTTTGTACATAAAAATAACATGTACGGATGCTATGCTCCTTCAGATAAACTTCTGGTCAGCGGACCTATGTCCAAAATAGAAGAAGAAATAAAAGGAAGATGTGATGCAGCCAAAAAAATACCCAACAACAGATGTACGATAGGTTTGGGTGCTATTGACTATTATACGACTCCTGAGCATATGGACGCAAGTGTAGCGGCAGCCAGAAAATTTGCCAAGATATAAAAAGTATCATGAAAGAAAGGTGAAAACTATGTCAAATAAAGCAGAAATGTTGGTAAAGATGAAAGATGCCGTCATTGATCTTGATGACGACTTATTATTTGAGTTGATTGACG
>JAHIFE010000139.1 GCA_018901125.1 Pseudomonadota bacterium
GAAATATCCGGAGGAGATCCTGCTTTGATAATGAAAGATCCTTATGGAAAAGGCTGGCTTATCGAAATAGAAAAAACAGGCGATACGGATCTTAGTGAGCTGAAGAAGGGTGATGATGATGAGACGAAGGAATGGATAGAGGAACAAGCAGATGATATTGTTCCCATGGCATAGGCAACTTATTAAATTAATATTTGATTAGGAGTAATAAAAGTGTTGACGTTTGCTCAGGAACAAAAAACCTATACAATAGGTGATGTAACAATAGGCGGTCAGCCGGGTGAAAATCCAACTGTTCTTATGGGCAGCATTTTTTACCAGGGACATCGGATTGTAAGTGATTCAGACAAAGGCATATTTGATAAACAAAAAGCAAAAGATCTGCTGGAAAAGGAAGCGGAGATGTCTTCAATTACGGGAAATCCCCGTATTATTGACGTCATTGGCGATACCACACCGGCCTTGATTAATTATCTCGAATTTGTGGCTGCCAATTCCACCTCGCCTATATTGGTTGATTCACCCATCGCAAAAGTTCGTATGGATGCTATCAGACATTTTGCCAAAACAGAGGTGTTACCGAGATTGATATATAATTCAATCGAAGACCATCACAGCGAAGAAGAATTAGCCTGTATAAAAGAATGCGGGATCAAGACGGCTGTAATCCTGGCTTTTAATGTAAAGTCTATCAGGCCCAAGAAACGGATTAAATTGCTTGAGGAAAAATTGCTGGGTGCTGCCCAAAGAGCGGGTGTGGAAAATATGCTTATTGATACCGGAGTACTGGACATTCCCAGCATAAGCTGGTCAAGCCAGGCAATCTGGGAAATCAAGAATAAGCTGGGATATCCCGGTGGTTGCGCACCTGCAAATGCATTGTACCAATGGAAGAAGAAAAAACCCAAAGGCAGTCCTGAATTCGAGGTATGCGGAACTTCAAGTTATTTGTTGCCCATCAGTTGGGGTGCGAATTTTATCCTTTACGGTCCGATTGGAAATGCTTCCTGGGTTTATCCGGCTTGTGCAACACTGGATGCAATAATCGCCTATGGTGAGCAGGGAAAAGGGATAGATATCAAAAAAGAGCATCCTTTGTATCGTATGTTTTAAAGGAAGACAATATTGGCAGACGCGGGGAATGCCTGGCGGTTCATAGATACCGGCATTAATGACGGCTTCATGAACATGGCTATTGACGAAGCCATGCTGGAGATGCACCTTCAGGGACAAATTCCTCCTACCATTCGCATATACAGATGGAGCCCGCCAGCTTTGTCTATAGGTTATTTGCAAAGCATTGAAAAGGATGTTGACCAAAATAAATGTCTGGAATTGGGCATAGATGTGGTTCGCAGACTTACCGGCGGTCGTGGTGTGCTGCATGGTGATGAATTAACTTATTCAGTAATTGCTTCAGGAAAATGCGGATTGCCCGGTACTATATTACAATCTTACCGGATTATCAATGAAGGTTTAATTGCTGCGTACCGCATTCTGGGATTAGAAGTAAACCTGGTATCAAATGAGAAAGTACTTTCATCTGCTTCTTGTTTTGCAGGAGCTGCAACAGCAGATTTGACCTGCCGCGGGCGAAAAATTGCAGGTGGCGCCCAGTTTAGAAGGGGCGATGCAATATTGCAGCATGGCTCTTTGCCTATTGTTCTTGATTTCGATTTATGTATTGCCGTTCACAAATTTTCAACCCCGGAAATACGCGGCAGAGCATTAAATACTTTACGTAAAAAGGCTACGGATATCAAAACGGCTTTAGGAAAACAAATTGATTGGCAGGAATTGGTTCATGCACTTTTTGCAGGATTCCAAAAATCATTGGGAATTAAACTTTACAAAGACAGATTAACATCTGCCGAGATTGAACTGAGCCGGAAGCTGGTGAAAGAAAAATATTGCACTACCGCCTGGAATGATTTTGGAGTGTGTAATGGTAAAAGAAGATAGCATTACTTCGCTGAGAATGCCTGCATGGCTTGTAAAACCATTTCCTAAAAAAGCAAGTCAGGTTGGAGTCGGAAAGATTTTATCACGATGGCGGCTAAATACCGTTTGCAGGAGCGCCCAATGTCCCAATTTATGTGAGTGTTACTCACAGGGGACGGCAACATTTATGATTATGGGTGATATCTGTACCAGAAATTGTATGTTTTGCGCAGTTTCAGGCGGCATTCCCGGATCTTTGGAAGCAGATGAACCGGTAAGAGTAGCACTTGCAGTAAAAGATATGGGGCTAAGCCATATCGTAGTTACCTCAGTAACAAGAGATGATTTGCCGGATGGCGGTGCTATGCACTTTGCTGCAACTATTAATGCTATTCGAAAGGTTAATCCCGACACTACGGTTGAAGTACTGGTGCCCGATTTTAAAGGATCTCAGACTTGCGTTGAAACAGTTGTGAAAGCAGTACCCGACATCTTTGCTCATAATCTTGAAACGGTGCCAGGCTTGTATAAGAACGTTCGTCCAATGGCGGATTACCGTCGTTCTCTTGAAGTATTGAAGTCAGCGAAAGACTTAAATAAAGGCATATATACAAAATCCGGCATAATGCTGGGTTTGGGAGAGACGGAAGCAGAAATTATTGCTGTGATGCAGGATCTTCGTATAATAGACTGTGATTTTCTTACTTTGGGACAATATCTGAGTCCTTCAGAGGATCATCTTCCGGTGAATAAATTTATTTCACCTGAAAAGTTTGAGGATCTGGCACAGATAGGTCAAAAGATGGGATTTAGCGGAGTAGCCGCCGGGCCTTTTGTGCGCAGTTCGTATCACGCTAAAGAATTATTAAACATGAAAGAAGCAAGCATTCAAAGCCCGGATTGCAGCTTAGCTGTTTGAAGGTTCAGGGAGTTTCTTAAATTCCCATGATCGATTAATATTATGCGTTATTTTTTGCATGTATGTATAACTATATAACTAAAATCATAAAAGAGGAGAGACGATATGATTAAACTTGGAAAGATGGAAAATGCCGGCCCGTATTACGGGAAAACACTCGAGGAATTAGAGAAAGCGGATCTGGGGTGGAGTCCGGAAGAAGAAAGAGAAATTGAGCGCTATTGTGAGCAAATTCACGCAAACTGCCAGGAAGAAGAAATGACGCCCATGGAGCGCTACAAGGCTACTTTTGCCGGTAAGGAAAGAGACCGTGCTATGATAGAGGTGGATTATTTTGCCACATATGCAGTAAGAATTCTTGACTGTTTTGCCGGCGCATTAAAGCCTCTTGATGCTTACCAATTACCCAAATTATTGGTTAAATCCCATTTGGCAACAACAGCCAGGTTCAAGACTGATACTCTTTTCTGTGGTCCGCTCTCTTATGGCGAAAATTTGTTCGGCTGTGATTCAAAAATTATAGACTACGGCAATCCGGTACATATCGGAGACCCGCCGATAAAAACCGTTGAAGACCTTGAAGGTTTGGATGTTCCCGATCCGGACAAACATGCTATGTACCCTCAATATTTATGGTGGCTGAGAGAATCAAGAAGGATATTTGATAAATATGGTCTAAGCGATCTTATCCCGATCGAAGGCTCCCATTGTCACGGTCCGGACGGTTTTACTGCCGGGCATTTATTGGGCTATAACCAGATGATGAAAGCCTTACGCAAAAATCCTGAACTTGTTCAGAAAACAATTAAATTAGCCACCGAATGGCAGATAAAGCTTGGTATTGCTGTAACAAATCTTGGTAAGGTCGATTACAGTTATCAGTGCGGCAGTATGGGCTTTGTTCCTCACATAGAGAAGAATTTATGGATTGCTGATGAATACAGAGAAATCGGAAACGCAATAAAAGCGGCAATTCCTGCAGAAAATCCGATCGTATACGCCTGGGCAATGGAAGGCTGCGTTGAATGGCTGCCAACCGTATGGGAGAAAAACGTAGCAGGTCCGGGAAGTTTTGACGGCATTATGGTAACCGGTGATATCACGAGTTATCAAAAAATATATGATTTCTGCCAGGAACACGACATGTATGGGTCTGCTGCCCCATCTGACAGATTAATGGTAAGTGGTCCGTTATCAGAAGTTGAGGCCGAAGTTAAAGGACGCTGTGATTGTATAAAGAAATCACGTACAAATAAGTGTACTCTTTCAATAGGCGCTGTCGATTATTATACATCTCCCGAACATCTTGATTTTACAATAAATGCAGCGAAGAAACACGGGAAATTCTAAATCCTATGCTATAGCTCCTGCTTTGCAAGGAAGAATTATAAAAGTTATACTGTAGTATTTATACCTCCTTTTGAGATAAGAAAACAGTGTTGATTCTGTGGCCGGAACTCAAAAGGAGGTAAATATAAGCTTTGTATTATGAGAGGATTAAATGGAAACTAATAAAGATGTCGTTGTTATAGGCGGAGGTCCAGGAGGATATGTAGCAGCAATCAGAGCGGCGCAACTTGGCGCATCAACGGCACTAATAGAAAAAGAAGAGCTGGGCGGCACCTGCTTAAATGTCGGTTGTATTCCCACCAAAGCTTTTGCTAAAATCGCTGAGCTTTACGGCAAGATGAAAAAGAGTAATGAAATGGGCATTAATGTTGAAGGCATTTCTTTGGATTTTCAGGCCATGCAGGCACACAAACAAAAGGTTGTAAAAACCCTTAAGGGAGGAATTGCTTACCTTCTTGAGGAAAGCAATGTGCAAGTTATTCAGGGCAAAGCCGACTTAACCGGCCCCCAAAAAGTTACAGTTACGTCAAAAGATGGTCAAACTCAGATAATCAACGCCTCACATATAATTATAGCAACCGGTGCAAAGCCTATGGAATTGCCCGGACTGGAATTTGATGGCGATAAAATATTAAACAGCACTGATATGTTGCAGCTTGAAGAAATCCCCGAATCACTTATCGTTGTGGGCGGTGGAATTATCGGAATTGAACTGGCATGCATCTATGCGCAGTTCGGCACCAAAGTTACTATGGTTGAAATCATGCCGGAACTCCTGCCTTTTTGTGATGCAAAAGTCACATCATTGTTAAAATCCGAGCTTACTGCAAAGGGTGTGTCCATAAGTATAAAGACAAAAGTAATAAAACATGAAAGAGATGAAAAGACAATTACTGCCACGCTGCAAAAGGGAGAAAAGGTTTGGGAAGTAAAAGCTGATAAGATGCTGGTTGCCGCTGGACGCAAGCCTTTTATCGGCGTCGGAGGCATTGAATCTCTGGGGATAGAAACTAATAACGGAGCCATTGTTGTTAATGAATACCTCGAAACAAATGTTTCCGGCATTTATGCCATAGGAGATGTAATCGGAGGGTACCAGTTGGCTCATGTTGCAAGCCATGAAGGTACAACGGCTGCAGAAAACTGCATGGGACATAAGAAAAAAATGGATTACCGGGTAGTGCCCAATTGCATATATACGGTTCCTGAAGTTGGAATGGTCGGCATAAACGAAAAACAGGCCAAGGAACAATACTCGGAAGTTCAGGTCGGCTCATTTCCTTTTTCCGCCTGCGGCAAGGCAGTTGCAAGCGGGGACACAAAAGGTTTTGTGAAAATTATTGCCGATAAAGAATCCGGCAAAATAGTAGGAACCTTTATAATTGGAGGTACGGCTACGGATATGATCCATGAGGCGGCCTTAGCCATGCAAAAGGGCGTTACTATTGAAGAGATAATAGAGACTATACACGCACATCCGACATTAAGTGAGTCTTTCCACGAGGCGGCAATGATTGCAGCCAAGAGGCCACTGCATTTTATGTAGTTTGAGGCATTAAATGAGTAGTATAGTATTTGAACCGATAAACAAACGAGTTCACTGTTCGGAAGGAATAACTATTGCCGAAGTTGCCCGTTATGCCGGAGTAAGTCTGGTTTCCTCCTGCGGAAGCCAGGGTACCTGCGGTAAATGCAGGGTCTTTATTATTTCCGGCCGTGTATCTCCTTTAACGATTGAAGAAAAAGAGAAGCTAAGCGCAAAAGATATCGAACGTGGCTGCCGCCTGGCATGTCTGACAAGGGTTTATGACGAAGTTAAGGTAAAAATTCCACCCAAAAGTCTGATCAGTTCACAACGGTTGCAGGTTGCCGGTAACGGCATGACAGCAGCCATAAATGCTGTTGTAAAAAGATATGACATAACACTCTCACCTCCCGATATGCTTGACCAAAAATCCGATCAAACGGCGCTTCTTGCGTATCTGGACAGTCAGTACGGATTAAAAGATTTACAGATTGATCTGTCGGCACAACGCAAGCTTTCCCAAGTTCTGCGTGCAAATGAATGGAAGGCTCAGATAGTATTGCGTGGCCGGGAAATAATTATGGCCGTAGAGTCAGGGAAAAGATTGCTTGGCTTAGCAGTGGATCTGGGAACAACAAAGATAGCAGCTTATCTGGCTGATCTTGAAACAGGTGAGATTCTGGCGGCAAAAGCTGTAGTAAACCGTCAGATGGCATATGGACAGGATCTGATGGCCCGTCTGAATCATGCCATGGGCAAAGAAGCCGAAACACTAAGACAGGCTGCTGCCGATGATATCAACCAGTTGGTAAGCGAACTATGTAAAGGAACAGACCTTTCCGGTGACCAAATCATAGAAGCTGTTGTTGTGGGCAATACTGCCATGCATCATCTTTTTCTGGGTTTGCCTGTCAGGCAGTTGGCGCTGGCACCCTATATACCGGCTGTAAGCGATTCTATGGATATTAAAGCAAGAGATTTAGGCCTTGCCATTGCCCCCGGTGCATATGTCCATCTTTTGCCCAATATTGCCGGATTTGTGGGAGCCGACCATGTTGCAGTGCTTCTTGCAACCGGAATCTATAATACTGAAAAAACGACAATCGGAATAGATATAGGCACAAATACTGAAATAAGTCTTGCAGTAAAAGATCGCCTGCTTTCAACGTCCTGTGCATCCGGTCCTGCTTTTGAAGGGGCCCATATAAAATATGGTATGCGGGCGGAAGGCGGAGCTATAGAAAAAGTTAAAATAACCGGTTCATCGGTAGAAATCAGAACCATAAACAACGAGCCCCCCGTCGGCATATGCGGTTCAGGTATCTTAGATGTGGTTGCTCAACTACGAAAAGCCGGTATCATTGATCGTATGGGCAAAATGCTTGCTCATCCGCGTATTCGGGCCAGTGAAAAAGGTCAGGAATTTGTTCTTGTGTACGAAAAAGAAAGCAAAAGTGTTAATGATATCACCATAACCGAAACGGACATAAGTGAAATACTTATGGCTAAAGCAGCCATAGGTGCTGCTCTAAATATTCTTCTGGAAGAAACAAAACTGACATGGGATGAGGTTGACGAAATTTTGATCGCTGGCGCTTTCGGCAGCTACATAGATGTAGCAAGCGCCATAGAGATCGGGATGTTTGCAGCTGTTCCCATGAATCGGTTTTCCCAGATAGGAAATGCCGCAGGTACCGGAGCCAAATTAGCACTTTTATCAAAAGAACAGCGGGAGTTATCAATGGCTATCACCCGCAAGGCAAGCTATGTGGAGCTGACTAATCATCCTCAGTATTTGCGCAAATTCTCCCGCGCAATCCGGCTCCCGGCATAAAAGAGAATAGCTCATAAGTTCATGAGCTGATGAGTTGATAAGAAAAAAAGGTGTTTAATTAATATGGATCAGAAAACAGAAGAGAATTTGAGCACCTTATGCGAAGAGGCTAAAAAATTAGGTGCAATTGATGCAAAAGCCATCAAAGCATCCGATATTATTGTTGACCCCAGAGTTAATTTGAAATGCCGGGTGCCCATATGTGGTTTTTATGGTAATAGTTTTATGTGTCCTCCCCATGTAATGAGTGCTTCCGAATTTCAGGAAATAGTATCCAAATATTCTTATGCAGTTATTATTCAAGACGTAAAGTCTTTTAAAGATGATGTAACGCAAAATAAAGATGATTTTGCCGAAGTATTTAAGGATAAGAGTTACCAGAAGTCTTTGCTCTCAGCAGCAAAAGAATTTGGTGAAATAATAAATAAAATAGAAAGCAAGTGCTTTGGTTTGGGATACCGTTTTGCGGCAGGTTTTGGCGCAGGTACTTGCGGGCTATGTGAAGAGTGTGCGGTAAAAATCCCCGGAGAAACTTGCAGGCATCCGTTTAAAGCCAGACCATCTATGGAAGCAGTAGGTATAGATGTGTTTAGTACAGCTGAAAGGGCCGGATTCAAAGCCGATACGCCCACAATGGATAAAGTAACAATTTATGGGATTGTTTTAGTTAATTAATTTTTGATATCATGATTGATATTTATAAGCTCATGGAAAGTTAAACTAAATGCATGATACTATAGCACAAATACAGCAATTGCACAGTATTATAGGCAGAGAAGAGGAATTGGAATTGTCCTTGATAGCAGCCGGGGCTGGAAAGCATATTCTTCTATCCGGTACTGTAGGTGTCGGTAAAACAACAATTGCTATGGCTGTTGCATCTCACCTTGGAAGAAACTGCCTGAGAATAGACGGAGATGAACGTTATACCGAACAAAAACTGGCAGGATGGTTTGATCCGCCTCTTGTTATGGCAAAGGGCTATACGAAGGAAGCCTTTATACAGGGGGCTCTGACCTTGACTATGGAAGAAGGCTCCATTCTGTTGCTAAATGAATTAAACCGGATGCCGGAAGGAACCCAGAATGTTCTTCTTTCCGCTATGGATGAGAAGAAGATCTATATCCCGAAATACGGCAAAGTGGAAGGCAAAGAAGGATTTCTGATTATTGCAACACAGAATCCCGATGAATATATAGGCACATCACAGTTAAGCGAGGCGCTGAAAGATCGTTTTATATGTATCACACTCTTTAATCAGAATGAAGATGAGGAAATTGAGATTGTAAAGCTTCGTTCCAGGTGCCCCGACGAACAAATCATTACTCTTTCAGTAATTTTTACACGGCTAACCAGAGATAAACAGGCCATAAGACGTGGTTCGTCGATCCGCGGCGCCATTGATCTTGCTGATATATTTTACAGCGCCAATAAATCATTTAACGATAATCCCGAAGCCTGGGTAAAATGCGCAAAGCTTGCTTTTTCCACAAAGATAGAGCTTAACGATTTCTCTCATGAAAATTTTCTTGAGCTTCTTAAAAAACTTGCGCTCATGTCCTTAGAAAAATATAAGCAGCGCTTAACTTCGCCAAAGCGTGATGTATCAGCTAATACAACTGCTACCCTCTCCGATTTCGACGGGGATCAAAAAAAAAATTATTAATTGATGTTGATGATCAAAAATTTTTGCAGGAATTACGCAGCGCCATAGATTTTTTACATTATGAAGAAATTATTCCTCTTCTTTATCGTTTGCCCCGATCTTTGAATGACATTTTTAATAGCGATTTTTTCAACCCTTTATTGGAAATGGCAAAAAGTATGGAGACCGGATTTTCCCAGGTAAAGCTCCTTTATCTTATGCAAAAACGTGCAAAATGGGAGCACAGGATGGAAGTCCATAAGATACTTTTGGGTAAAATTGTTTATCTATCGTCAAAAATAGCATCACAAGCGGCCAGAAATACAATAACAGTAACCAGGCCATATATGCCGGGACTTGTAGACATTGATATAGATTATACCCTGGAGGAACAACCGGGAGATCCGTCTCTGATACATGAAAATCTTTACTGCCATGAAAAAATATTAAAGCAGAACTCCTATGTGCTTATGCTTGATGCATCAAATTCCATGCGTCCTGAAAAAGCCGCAGTAGCAGCTATAGCTACAGGAGTATTTGCCGGAAAGCTTCGTAATGATTTTTACGGTGTGCTGTCTTTTGCCCGGGATACAAACATAATTAAGCGTCTTTATGAACCGCATGTTCTGGAACCTCTGGTTGATAAAATGCTTGATATTGAAACAGGCGGTGCCACGAACATAAGAAAAGCTCTTTTAGACGGTCTTTCTCTTTTGAACGAATCAAAAACAATGCACAAAACCGGTATTTTAGTAACTGATGGATGGGCAACAAAAGGAGGCGATCCGGTTGAGATTGCTGCAAAGTTTGATAGATTACATGTGCTTGGGATATCATTTGGAACCGGCGGTTCGGACCGGGCTACAAATGTGCTTATGGCTCAAAAAGGGCATGGGCGCTACAGATTTATTCAAAGATTTGATGATTTGCCGATAGCTATAGCAAAGATAATCGCCAATAAATAAATTTGTTCTGATAAGTACTTTAAACAATATATGCTTTTTGAGTACTACAACTACACCTGTAGCTGATTTAATAGCCGCCATGGCAAGTAAAAAAGAACAAAAATACCGTTTAATAAAGGCCCATTGATGGATGATAGTGTATATCAGAGTTCCCGGTTTTATTAAATAACGACTATAAAATAGGGAAGATGGAAAAATATGGGGATGAACCCCATATTGTACTCATAGTTTTCTCGTCTTGTATTTAGTCAAATATGTGAGAAAATACATTAAAAATAACGGGAAAACTTTGATATTAACACTAAAAAGAAAGGATGAAAAAAAATGAGTGATCAATTTCAATATCTATTTACTCCTTTTAAGATCGGCCCTGTAACCATAAAAAACCGGATATTTTTTCCTGCCCACGGAACAAAATATACTGACGAATCTCATATGATGACTCAAAGGTATGTTGAGTATCAAAGAGCCAGGGCTAAAGGAGGCGTTGGTCTGATTGTTGCCGGAAGCATGAACATAATGTTTAACAGCAGAAATATTTACGGCATTATGGAAATGTATGATGAGCGCATTGTCGAAAGATTAAAAACGCTTGTTGAGGCTGTGCATGCTGAGGGCGCAAAGCTGTTTGTTCAGTTAATGCATGCCGGAAGAACGGCGGATACTGAGTTAACGCAAATGCCGCTTTGGAGCGCATCACCCACTCCGGCTGGAGGACGTGCAGTGCCCAAGGAGATGGAGATTGAAGATATTAAAGAGGTTATAGCTGCATATGCCAAGACCGCACAGTTTGCCAAAGATGCCGGTCTGGATGGTTTGGAGATTCACAGTGCTACGGGTTATTTGCCTGAACAGTTCATGTCGCCTTATACAAACAAAAGGACGGATGAGTACGGAGGAAGCCTTGAAAATCGTGTGAGATTTCCTTTGGAGGTTATGGCGGCCATCCGGGAGCAAGTAGGATATGATATGGCTCTGGGTATAAGGATGCCCGGTGATGAGTTTGTGCCCGGAGGGCTTAATATTGATGATACAACAGAGATCGGCAAAATCTTTGAGGAAAGCGGGTATCTTGACTATATTTCAATTTCAGGCGGATTCTACGAAGGAATATTTACTATCGGAACAGGCATGCACACTCCGTTAGGGCTGTTAAATCCTTATGCCGCCCGTTTTAAAGAATCAGTAGATCTGGCCATAGGAGTAGCTCTCAGGATCAATGATCCCATTCAGGCTGAAAAGATGCTTGCAGAAGGTCAGACGGATTTAGTCGGTATGTGCAGGGCATTGATAGCTGATCCTGAGCTGCCCAAAAAAGCTATGGAGGGAAGAATAGATGAAATTCGTTCCTGCATAGCATGTAATCAGGGTTGTATAGGAAGAGCCATGAAAGGCAGGCCGCTTACATGCTTTCAAAATCCGGTTACAGGAAAAGAAAAAGAAATAGGAACCATTGAGCCTGCAAAAACGAAGAAGAAGGTTATGGTCATCGGTGGTGGTCTTGCAGGTATGGAGACAGCAAGGGTTGCCAAATTAAGAGGCCATGATGTTACTCTCTATGAAACAGCTAATGAACTGGGCGGTCAGATCCTTATCGCAGCCAAAGCGCCAAACAGAGCAGAAATTGCAGGTTCGGTGAGATACAGAGTCAGACAACTGGAATTGCTGGGAGTAAAGGTAAATCTTGGAGTGACGGTAACACCTCAGATGGTAGAAAAAGAAGCGCCAGATGCTGTTGTTGTAGCAACAGGTTCATTGACCGCTAAATCTCCGGTACCTGGTGGAGATCAGGATAATGTAGTCAATGTATGGGATGTGCTTTCAGATAAAGTTGAGCTTGGTGAAAATGTCATAGTTGTTGATGGCGGAGAAGGACACTGGCAATTTATGAGTACTGCAGAGTACATAGTTCAAAAGGGCAAGCAGGTGGAAATGGTGTCGGCTCTGACATTTATCGGGTTTGATCTTATTGCTACAACGGATTTACCGGCTTCTTATATAAGGCTTCGTTCCAAAGGTGCGGTATTCAGCCCCAATACGATAGTAAAAAGTATTTCAGGAAACACGGTGGAACTCATAGACATATATGCCGGTGCTGTAAGAAAAGTTGAAGGGGTTGATAATGTAGTTATGGTTACTCACAACAGGGCTAATAACGAATTATATAAAAGCCTTAAAGGAAAAGTTAAAGAATTGCATTGTGTTGGTGACTGTGTAGCTCCTCGAAAGGGAATAGATGCAATTTATGATGGATATACAACAGGAATAAAAATATAAACAAATGTTGTTATGAAAGATCCTGGTATATATTTTGAGAAAGTGATTAGTTAAAAACCAACCGTCAATAAATAAATTGAAATTGTTATCTTTATCGAATTTTAGAGATAAATCGAACTTCAAACTTCGCATGCACAAAATGATAGTGCGGAGTTTGAAGTAGCATTTTAATTATGATGGTTTTAAGGAAATATTAATTATGGACGATAATAAAATACAAATGCTTTTAGATCGTACTGAAATTGTTGATGTGGTTATTCGTTATGCAACCAGTATAGGCCTGCACGACTGGGCCGGATTGCGTTCCTGCTATACTGACCAGGTGGAAATTGACTATACTTCCATGATCGGAGGAAATCCAATAGTGTTTAAGGCAGATGATTGGGTAACCTGGGCACGGCAGAATGCTAGCGGTTTTGAATCCGTGATGCACTATACATCCAATGATGTTGTTACCATAAGAGGTGATGAGGCTACATGCATGTCCTACGTTCATTCAGAGTTTTTTCTTCCGAATGATAAAGTAGACAGCATGTGGTCCGGGGGAGGTTACTACACAAATGAGATGGTTCGTACTTCCGAGGGCTGGAAGATTAATAAAACTAAGTTAACTGTAAAGTGGTCAAAGGGAAGTCAGGAACTTTTTGCGATTGCAAAAGAGCGGTATGAGGCATCTCAGAAAGCTTAAAAAGCTTTCTGCATAACTTTCTGATACCGTTCAGTTACGTCTTTTCCTAAGCACCTCTAATTCTAATACTAATTGTTCTTTGTACGGTTAACGATAATTCCCAGCTTTCTTTTGGAAGAGATGATCTTAAATAAGAATAAGCTGTATAATTTTTCATCAATTCATAAAATAATGTTTGCATTGTTTTTTAGGTTTAAAGTCATTTTTTTGGCTGTAATGTAATTTACAGTATTTTATAAACATAACTGTATTTTTAAGGAGGATGTTAATGGAAAAGAAAACAGATGGGGTTTCAGCAGATAAAACTGCATTCTATCCAAAAGCAATGGGATATATATCCATGGTTGATCCCAAGGAGTCGGTTTGCCAGGATTGCAGAAGCTGTGAGATGTATTGTGCAGCTGTCCATGATGCAGCATGCGGTCTGGAACTTAACAGAATATGGGAATCCAGGGATCCGTTTCGCGGTGAGTATTTTGCTTATAGCTGTAAGCAGTGTATAGCTCCGTCATGTGTTGCAGCCTGCCCTGAAGACGCAATGTATATTGATGAGAAGACCGGCGCCAGATGTATAGATGAGGAAAAGTGTAATGGATGTGCAGCATGTATAAAAGCCTGTCCTGTAGAACCTCCGAGGATCAACTATAATAGTGTGAAGAAGAAAGCTGTTAAGTGTGATCTTTGCAAAGACAGGCCTGATGGTCCGGTATGTGTTCAGATGTGTCCGACCATGTGTCTTACTTTAAAGAAATATAAATAAATTGAGGAGGTGATAAAATGAGTGAGCAATATGGATGGGCAGGACAAATACTGAGAGTTAATCTCACTACAGGTGAGTTCTCTACAGTTGATACGATGAAATATGTTCCAAAATATATAGGCGGATATGGGATAGCGCTCAGGTTGTGCTGGGAAGAAATGAAACCTGGAATCAAGGCATTCGATCCTGAGAATAAAGTTTTTATTATGAATGGAGTTGCATCGGGAACCATGTCCCCATCTTCCGGAAGAGTTAATTTTCTTAGCATGTCGCCCCAAAGTTATCCCGAGCAGATGACCAACACATCAATAGGTGGGCATTTCCCCGCAAGGCTTAAGTGGAACGGTTATGACGGAATTATTCTTGAAGGAAAATCTGCCGAGCCCTGTTATCTTGTAATTAAAAATGGCAAACCAAGCTTGGAATCGGCAAAAGGTCTCTGGGGATTGGGGCTGATTGACTCACAGCAACTGCTGCAAGACCGTCACGGTAAAAACCGTTGCGACATCTATGGAATCGGTCCTGCAGGTGAGAATCTTATCCGTTATGCAATTGTTGGTTGCGGAGCACACAATGCAACAGGGCAAGGTGGAATGGGCGCAGTATTAGGTTCCAAGATGCTTAAAGCCATTGTCCTGGTCGGAGGAAAACATCAGGTTAAGGTCAAAGATACGGAAGCAGCTATTAAGGCAACGTTGGAATTTTATCCGAAAAAGAGAAAACGTCCTTTAATTTATGCTGATTTAGGAGATAAACCTAATAATCCGTGGTGGGAAGAATGGACAGGCGGAAAAGACATGTTTGATAATCATGCCAAAGATTGGATGGGCAACATCCACAATATGCCTTATCCGATTTTTGCCAAATCATGTGCTACCGGTTGTCTTGGCGGCTGCGGTTTTTTCGAATTTAAAAATGTACCGGCAGTTTCCCGTCCAGGACTTATAACAGGAATGAGCGGCTGCGTACACACCCGATATGAGCAGTTTTTCGACAGGCTTGAGGGGGAAAGAAATTTCGAAAAAGGTTTTGAAGTCCATGTATTGGCCCAACAATTAGGTTTTAACCATCATGAGATTAACTACGGCATAGTACCCTGGCTGCATTATACGAAAGCATTGGGAATTGATACGGAATCTTTGATGGGTATGCCGACTGATGTTCGGAACCATGAATGGTGGATCAAGCTGCTAAACATGATTGCTTATAGAAAGGGTTTTGGAGATACGCTTGCCGAAGGTTTGAGAAGAACCGTTGAGAAACTTGGTCCTGAAAAATACTGGTATCCGGAATATCAAGGTCCTGAAGCAGCTCGTGAAGAAGCTGCAAACCCGGTAAAGTTTCCGGTAGCCGGAATCGGCGGATGGGGATATGCTTCAAGAGGTATTCTTGCCGATCATGCTATGGGTCCAGCTGCCGCACTCCCGGGAGCCTTGTGCTGGATGATTGACACACGCGATCCTCATCACAATAAATGGCCTGATTGGATACACAATGATTTTATCGGCTTTATAATGAAAGAGCCTGATAAGTATGGCAGCTCTTTTGTTGTGAAATGGGCCAAGGATGCCACAATGCGCGGGATTTTAATCGATTGTTTGCCTGCGTGCTTTCAGTTCCCATTAAGAAAGTATATGGGCTGGCTGTGGGATCATGAAGGGATTGGGGAAGGTTCTAAATCGACAGGCCTGGAGGCCAGGCTTTTCTCTGCAGTTACAGGTGTGGAAGTTACTGAAGCCGAGTATTATAAGGCAGGAGAAAGGATCAATACATTAACCCGTGCTATATTGTGCAGAGATAATGAAAGAACTGCCAAAATGGAATGGGATGAAATAGAAAAGGTTATGTATAAAAGAATAGATATGGAAAAATTCAAGATCACTGTAGGAAATTGGTATGAAGCGTTGGGCTGGAACAGAGAAACCGGTTATCCGACCATGGAACATCTTAAGGATATGCAACTTGAAGATCTTGCTCCAGAACTGGAAAAGATCGGTAAGTTGGGATAAAAGCAAGGGCAGGATTCAAGGGGCCGAGGGTTCAAGTTAAAAACCAATACTTCTAAATCTTGAATCCTCGAATCCTTAAACCCTGGAACCCATTTGGTCGGAAAATGTTATTTTTCATAATTCCGGCGTGGGCTACACCGTAATTATCTAGTCCTGGGGCCTCCAGTAGATTGAAGAATCTATTTTGAATGCCCCAGGATTACCACATGCGGGTCTTTTGGGGTAAGAGGGCAGAATCTCATTAATCCTTTTTAAGGTAAATCCTGTATCCGCCGTCTTCCACCTCAATTTTTTCGATATTCCAATCCTGGCTTTTTGCGGCCCGTGAAACGTTTTCTTTTGAAGTATCCGTATCTACCAGAACAAACATTTTTCCACGGCCCACTTTTTTCATTTCCGCAAGAGATATTAAAACAGGCTGAGGACAGGAAAGTCCGCGTGCATCAACTGTATTATCCATTCTTATTACCTCCTCAGACATTTTTTTGTCTCATGGTAAAACCAATAAACATACAGACCAGAAGCCCTATAACTACGGCCGCTATCCCGTGGGGTCCTATTCCTTTGGGTGAGCTGGCCAAACCAAAATTATGAGAGACAGCCGCCCCGACAATCATTCCAATCACAAACACTGCTGCATCTCCATCGCCTTCGCCAGCCATAAACAACTGTCTTCCCGGACAACCACCTGCCAGAACAAAGCATAAACCTGCTAACAGCATGCCGGAAAAATTCCATATGTGCATGGTGTGTGCTACCGGCTGCCCCTCAAAACCCGGCTTAAACTGGCCAAGAACAAGGTTGGTTACAAAAGCAAAAACCAAAAGTGCCAGTAAACCTGAAAAAAGATGGAGTTGCCGAAATAAAAAAAGGTCTCGAAATGCGCCCATTGTACAAAACCGGCTTCTTTGTGCAAGAAATCCTACACCAAGACCAATTATCAGAGAAATTACAAGTGGTGCATGCATCGCACCTGGTCCCTTTATGCTGTAAAACAAAACGCCATTTTTATCGCTGTCTGGAATTTGTGGAAATATGAACATTAATATCAAAAAACCGGCCATAGACAGAGGCAACAGCCAGCCTACAGAAATATAGGTTTTAGTGGTTCTGCCTAGGTTATACCCTCCTTTGAGAAATAATGTGCCTATATATATGCCTGTAGCAAGTCCGGCTATACCCAATATAGCATTCCCGTCACCACCAGCAAGCCTTAAGAGCGCCCTCCACGGGCAACCGAGGAAAACCAGTGCTCCTACCATAGCAAACACTCCAAGCATGAACCGGACAATTGGTGCTGACCCGGCTCTTGGACGAAACTCCTTAAACATATAAGCTGCAACAAGTGAACCGAGAACGAAACCGATTATTTCCGGCCGCATATACTGAACTACAGCTGCCTGATGAAGCCCGATTGCACCTGCGATATCCCGTTCAAAACATGCTACGCATACCCCCATATTGCCAGGATTGCCCCATTTCTGAAGCAATGCGGCAGAAACTCCGATAAAACCACCTACGCTGATTATACCCCAGCGGGCAGCGAAAAAACTTTTTATTGTTGCCATCGTTTTATCTCCCCCCTTCCTTATATCCCGTCATTCTGGCGAAGGCCGGAATCTATCAATTTAAACATGTTATGGATACCGGTGCCTGTCCAGAACCACAATCCGACTTTCACCGGCATGACGATTTGTGGACTTTTTACGAATCCATCAAAATTGATATCTTTATAAAAAGTAAAAAGTTGTTTTTGGGTTGATTGCTAAGATATCACTTCAGGTGTCTAGGTAAATTCATATTACAGCTATGTCAAATTGATAATATTGATTGGATAGGATTGAGTTATTACGATTATCTATTATTTGCTTAATTAAATTTGATCCATAAACTTGTCTTCGTTGGAATTCCGTCAATATTCATCGAGATGATTAAATTCAGCATTTTCGAGCCAGAACTCTGGCCTTCTTATAAATTCAATAAGCTGCTCTATTAAGAATTTATGTTTATTTTCTTCTTCAATTATTTTTCCGATAACTTCTCGATGATTATCATTTCTTGTATTATCAAGAAGTTCGCTATAGATTTCGATACTATTCTGTTCATTTGCATAAGCAACCAGATATACTTCTTCCTGAGGAGTACCATTAGAAATTTGCACAGCTCTATCCCTTATGTTCTGAAAGATTGCTTTGGCTTCTTTCAAAACGTTAGTATCGGTTAATTCAAAATCTCTTTGTTGTTCCATACTTTCAAAAATAATATAGTGCTTTTTTTCATCTTGTGCCAGTAAGGTGAAAATTTTTTTTAAGCCGACATCGGTTGTTTTATCGGCTAAATCCGTATAAAATTTTTCTCCGTTCTTTTCTACCTGCTTTGCAAGTTCAAATATTTTCATAATAAACCTCCTCATATTCCAGTGTGGGAAAATAATAAAACATTAAAGCAAACTCCAAACTGCTTTTAAACCAATTTTCCAGCATCTGAACGATTCTATAAATCTTGTATAATGCGTTTTTATCGGTATCCAATCCCGGAATTTACTACTGCCACAAAACTCCATTAAAATATTATCATGTATAATACAGTAACACAATCTACAGCGGCAAAACAAGAAATGACAATTTTCATAAAACCGATCCTGTGCTTAAACAAACATATATTCCTTGACATAAAACAGTCTTTTACTTAATCTTTCCAAATTAAAATATGAGTTCCGGCCAAACTGAATCACATGAGCCAGTTTCAAAACGTCCCATTTCGGCCGATCTCTGCGTTGGGTGAAAATTTTAATCCTCGAAATACTACATGTATTCCTGCGGTTAAAATTTTCACCCGCCTTGACCTTGACCAAACTGAAACATTTTGAAAGTGGCTCACATATATAAAAAGGAGCTTTTTATGAAATCCAAATTGCTTATGCTTGTCATTACTATCTCAATTTTCTCTGTTGTTTCTTCGCCTTCTTTTGCTGAAGTTGAATGGAGCGTTCAAAGCCGGTTGCAGATGGATACTACGCCTGTGGATGTTGCAATTTCCTTGTATGACAAGTGGGTTTTCGTGTTAAATGATAAGGGGCAGATCCTTTGTTTTTCAAAAGACGGCGATTTGAAAGAAAAAATTCAGGTTGGAAATCAATTCGATCAAATCAGGGTTGGCCCAAGAGATAATCTTCTGTTTCTTACAAGCAGCAAAAACAAAACCGTTGATATTATAGAACTTGACTTTATATACAAAATTAACACAGCAGGTTCCCCTTTTAAAGGATCTTTCAATGCACCGGTTGTTATAATAGTTTTTACAGATTTTGAATGTTCTTACTGCGCACAGCTTGTCCCGATACTCGATCAGGTGCACAAACAATATCCGAAAGAAGTAAAAATAGTTTTCAAAAACTACCCGCTTCAAAGCCATAGATTTGCAATGAATGCCGCAATAGCTGCTCTGGCCGCTGAAAGCCAGGGAAAGTTCTGGGAATTCCATGATCTTCTTTTTAAAAATTACAATCAGCTAAATGACAAGAAAGTTGAAGAGATTATAAACAAAACAGGCATAAACAAACAAGAATTCGAGAAGAAGATACATGATCCCCAAATCATACAAAAAGTGCAGCAGGACTATATTGATGGAACCAATGCTGACATAAGAGGTACACCTTCGGTTTTTATAAACGGGAAATTAATTAGAAACCTGTCAATGGAAGAATTCAGAAACGTCATAGACAAAGATCTGAAGAAAGCACGGAAAAGCATCAAATAAAAGTTCAAGGCTATAGGTATGATGTTGTTACCCATATTTTTAAAATCCTATTACAGGTTCACTCTAATTACCGGCATTATACGAAGCAAATTCCCAGTTGATAAGCCTGTCAAGCACAGCATTAACATAATCTCCACGCCTATTCTGATAATCAATATAATAAGCATGCTCCCATACATCGATTGTCAACAGTAGTTTCATACCCATTTTCAATGGATTATCTGCATTGCCGGTCTTTAACACCTTAAGCTTATCGCCATCAATAACAAGCCATACCCAACCGCTACCAAACTGAGAAACAGCTGCACCCGCAAGCTCTTTCTTACAGGCTTCCACGCTTCCGAAAGAAGACTCGATTTTTTGCTTGAGCGCAGCAGGCGGATCACCCCCGCCTTTCGGCTTAAGACTTTGCCAATAAAAATTATGGTTCCAAACCTGGGCTGCATTATTGTAGATTGCGATATTATCTGCTTGCCCTGTCGTGCTGATAATAATTTTTTCCAATGATTGTTCGGCATATTCTGTTCCTGCAACAAGCTTATTAAGGTTGTCTACGTAACCTTTGTGGTGCTTCCCATAATGGAAACCCATTGTTCTGGCTGAAATTACAGGCTCCAATGCTGTCTCAGCATAAGGAAGCGGAGGCAAAACATGGGAAGTCGCCGATTGTGCTGCCCATGATAAACCGCCCAAAGCTAAAAAAAGGGCGGCGCTGGCGGAACCAAAAATAAATTCCCGACGATCAAACGCAACAGATGAATTAACCATATTATTATTGTTCATGTCTGCTCCTTATTGCTAATCGAAAAATTTATCAAATTGAGCCACTTCCAAAACGTTTCAGTTTGGTCAAGGTCAAGGCGGGTGAAAATTTTAACCACAGGAATATCTGGGGTATTTCGAGGATTAAAAATTACCGCCCACCGCAGAGAGATCGGTCAAAATGGGGCGTTTTGAAACTTGCTCAACAGTTTATACATTCTTTTGTTAAATTATATGATGTAAAATATTCAATGCAAGTTTTTTTTATAAGCTGCTGCTTGTTTTTTTATTTATCCTATCAAGCTGTGTCTTTCAAAGAATTAGGAAATTCTAATAATCAACTCCCAACTCTATAAACAGGCGCCGGGATATTCGGGAAAAGGAAAACCTGTTTTTGATTCTTCCGTTCCTTTAACTATCGTTTCAAGAAACGAAAAAGGAAAACCCATTCCTAACCTGTCGCCCTCAAATTTCGCAATTAGCCTTGCACCTAAACAATAGGGAGAAAAGTTTATTCCTTTCAATAAATACGGTCTTACAATTAAATCTGAGCATCCGGCTCGAAGTCCTCCGACATTTGCCTCAACCCGGTTTCCGGTTAAGTACTGATAACCTTGTATCAGTCTGCATAACTCCACAGGCCTTAAAGAAAGTATTACGACATCAGGCATAATCCTCACATCTTCAAAATCCGGGGAAAAATAGAATACTCCCTGAGTAGTTGGCGGCTGCAGAGACAGCATATCAGATATGGCCTTGCGAGCTATACTCTTTGTTCTGTATCTACCGGAATCATCTTTGCCGAATAAAGCATAATCTTCTTTTTTTGAATCCTTAAACGCATAAACCGTACCATCGGCAAACTCAAGCGGTGAAGGCGGGATAAAGGAATCTCCTTTGCCACTGCTTCTTTTCATAATTTCAATATATTCTCTCGACCCTTTCAGGGGAGAAGATTGATACTTGTCAACTAAACCCAGGCTTATTGCAGCAGCAATACAGCCCATGCTGTGAACTGTCAGATAGACTGCATCCCCCATCATAGTTGTTCTCATTGAATGACAGGAAGTTATAGCAATTCCATCGGGTTCATATTTCATTACTTCTTCGGGAACACTTTCATATTTCTTAAATATTCTTACTCCGGCGGAAGGAATATTTATATTTGGTACATCCAATGCTTTTTCAAGTCTTATCATCAACTCATTAAATATATTCATTCTGTTTTTCTCTTTGAAACATGGCTAAAAATTATGACTTTACCACTAATATCGCACTCCATCCTCGGCGCAACTATGATCTTTCGATAAGCTCACAAACCCTGATTTCTGATACCTGACTCAATTCCCCATACCCTCTAAATGATAAATAAGAGCTAATAAAAGCTCTCAATATCATATAGTTTGTATCGTAAAATACCGCAAGCCGATTTTGTGTGCTGCTATAGCTTAGCGCTTGTAATATTTAAACCGGGCATTTTGAGCCTGAATATTTGATTGGCTATTTAAAGATGCATTATTTTTCGTAACTAATTGACATTTGAAAGCGTTTCTGTTAGCTTCCAGACGAAAAAATAACCGCACTCACTAAAATTATAATTTTGAATAAAGTAGAAAAAATAATGCCCCGGGGCTGAGTAAGCGCCAGGCCGGAAATTATAAAATCAGTCTTAAGCGGTATCGTAACCGCAGTTAAAGCCCAAATAAAAATCAGCACTATTAAACCGCAATAGCGGGCGCATTACCATAAGCCTTTAGCAGGATAAGAAGCAGGTCCAAAAAAGAAGCGAATAAGATTTCGAAAGTATAACTCCCATATATTTTGTTTAATTAACAGAGCGTTAATAATATTAGATAAGGAGAACCGCCATGTTTTGCTACCAATGTGAGCAAACCGCAAAAGGTACAGGCTGCACTGTTCAGGGCGTTTGTGGAAAACTTCCTGATGTAACAGCATTGCAGGATCTGCTGCTTTATTGTCTTATGGGACTTTCCCAGGTTGCAGTAGAAGAACGCAAAGTCGGTATCTCCGACTCAGACATCAATGTTTTTACCGTAAAAGCCGGCTTTTCTATCGCCAAATGTGCTCGATACCTTTATAAAAAATTTCGATATAAAACCCATTTCCACTCCTGACGAGGATCTTAAAGCCATTTTAGGATAAAATGTTTATATGCAAAACAAACTGCTCAAAATAAACCAAAAACTGAAAAAATTGCAATATAAAGCTTTGCAAAACAGTCAGGAGAAGAAATGCCGCATATCATCATAAAACTCTATCCGGGCAGATCGGAGGAGCAGAAGAAAAAGCTAACCGATGCAATAGTAAAAGATGTTGTCTCCATTGCAAATTGTGAAGCAAAAACCGTATCAGTTGCAATTGAAGAAGTTAATCCCAAAGATTGGGCTGAAAAAGTATACAAACCGGATATCTTGGGAAATAAAGACAAACTATACAAAGAACCTGGAGAATAATATCATCTGCTTAAGTCTCCTGGTGAATTCTCGCTGCACGGGCCGTAGTGCAGTTTCGACAGAGCGTATCTTGGCAGCTTAGGGGAAAGTATTGCTATTCGTGATTATTACATAAGAAACTATTTTATTATTACTATCTGAACTGAATAACAACTTACTAAGAGATTATCATGAATGACACCGATACAAAATCTGACAGAAGAAAAGAAAACAGGCTTTTCGGCGATCAATACCATAGCGTTCAAATTGCAAAGCCTGAGTTTGAACTTGCTTATCACTTCAGGATAAGAAATATTTCTACTAAAGGAATGTGCATTATAGTTCGGCAAGATTCAAAAATAATGGAGCATCTGAACGTTGGTGACATATTTGAAATGCAGTTTTATCCTATGAAAGAATCAGATCCCGTTGAAAATGCAAAAGCCGAAATCAAACACATTTCCAAAGATGATTTAGGAAAATTCCGGGGACATTATCTAGTTGGTTTAAATAAATTAGAGCCTGAATGATTTCATATCAGGATTTCATGATTATTTTATAGCTATAGCTAATCTGAAATCAATCCGAATTCCTTAATACCGGAGATCCCAGTCTGTTTAGAACGGAAATCTTAAATTTACTTCAAGTGACGGATAAGCAGCGCCTTTCTTCCATCTTGTCTTCGATTTTAGACATTAAATATTGCACCCTGATCCATATAAGGATAGAATAAAAAAAATAAAGTTTCGACAATAATTATAGTCATAATTATATGGTGGAACTCAAAGCCTGCGTATTTTCTCTTTATGCAAACTCATATCGCAGTTGTTAAAGGCATTAAAGATGTTTTTATAATATATAAATATTGAAAGGAGACCAAGATATGGCTAAGACGGAAAAGAATTTATGGGAAGCTTTTGCAGGTGAATCTCAGGCAAATCGTAAGTATCTGGCATTTGCAAAACAGGCCGAAAAAGACGGATATCCCCGCATAGCAAAGCTTTTTAGAGCTGCTGCCGAAGCCGAAACCATTCATGCTCACGCTCATTTGAAGGTCGTTGGGGGTATAAACAGTACCTCAGAAAACCTTAAGGAGGCCATAGAAGGCGAAACCCATGAGTTTAAATCAATGTACCCTGAAATGATAAAAGCAGCAGAAGAGGAAGGAAATAAGGCGGCAGTCAGAACATTTTCTTACGCCAATGAAGTCGAGAAAGTCCATGCGGCTCTTTATCAAAAAGCTCTTGATAATATGGACAAGAAGGAACCGGTTGATTATTATATCTGCACAGTATGCGGATACACCTGTGAAAATGAGCCGCCTGATTCATGCCCCGTATGCAATTCAAAAGCAAAAGCTTTTGTGAAAGTAGACTAATATACCTATGCCAATCCCGGGAAATCTTCTGACAACTGCAATGGCGGTTATGCCTCATACGAATGTGGATCGAGCGTTAGAGATAGCTTTATCTCTTGATATTCCGTTCTGGCCACAACTTCCGAATTACAGCTATTACGAAGATATGTATGTTCAGGCTGCGGAGCATTTTCCGGGCATTCTTCTTGATATAAAAAACAAGACCCTCCGGTTTTCACTCGAAAAATTCATCGGCGAATTTGAAGAGACGATGAGTCATTTTGATGAGCCCGAATATTTCGATATCAGTAATACCTATTCTGAAGTTTATCATAAATTTCTTTCCCGCGATTTATCCGACAGACCGGCAATCCGTGGCCAGCTTGAAGGGCCCATTAGTTTCGGCTTCAATATTATGGATGAAAATAAGCGCCCTATCCTTTTCGATGACACCGTTCGCCCTTTTATGCTTGAATTTATGACAAAGAGAATAAACATTCAGCTTTCCCGATTAAAAAAACTTAACAAAAACGCATTTATGTTTATAGACGAGCCCGGACTTCAGTTTCTTTTCTCAGCCATGTCAGGATTTGGTGATATGAAAGCCAAAGGCGATCTGGATCTTTTTTTCTCGATGCTTGATCGCCCTTGCGGCATACACCTTTGCGGAAATCCTGACTGGGATTTTCTGCTTAATCTAAACCTGGATATATTGTCTTTGGATATATATACCAATGCCGAAATATTTTCATCTTATGCATCATCTATTAAGCGTTTTATAGATCGGGGCGGTGTTATAGTCTGGGGCATTGTGCCGACTGGTTTTGAAAATTTTGAAAAAGAAAATATAGCGTCTCTTATAAACCGTCTTGAAGAGACGTGGCAGGTTCTATCAAAAAAAGGAATCGATATAAATTTTTTGTTAAGTAAAAGCCTTCTCTCTCCTGCAACTTGTTGCCTGGTAAATCCCGATAAGGAAAAAACTGTTGAAAAAGCCTTTGAAACAATAAAATCGATATCAGGGAAACTAAGAGAAAAATACCGGCTTGATTGAGTATGCTGATCAAGTAAAATTGAAGCAAATAATTCTGTTGAGCCAGTTTCAAAACGTCCCATTTTGGCCGATCTCTGCGTTGGGTGAAAATTTTAATCCTCGAAATACTCTGAGTATTCCTGCGGTTAAAATTTTCACCAGCCTTGACCTTGACCAAACTGAAACGTTTTGAAAGTGGCTCTGTTATTCATGATCATAATTCCCTTAACCAGGACTTTTCGGAAAGAATATATGGATATTTTTCAATCTTTCGTGCCGACCCTTATTCCTCTTATGGTTGCTATGGACGCTCCCGGAATTCTTCCGCTTTATATAGGTATGACAGAAGGAATTAATAAACAGGAACGTAAAAAGATTGTCCGTCAATCAATAATCACGGCCTTTATAGTTACAGTCGGTTTCATTCTTCTGGGGCAGGTCATATTTAATGCCCTAGGAATACTTGTTGAAGATTTCATGATCGCAGGCGGCGGTGTGCTGTTGATCATAGCCGTTGCTGACGTTGTTCGCGCCGGTGAAAGACAAATTGAGCGAAGCCCGGAATTCGGCGTAGTCCCTTTTGGCACACCTCTCATAGCTGGTCCAGGCACACTCACCACTGCTCTTGTTCTTGTTGGAACAAACGGCTATATCCCCGTCATCTTTTCGCTGATAGTAAACCTCTTATTTGCATGGCTTATATTTAACCAATCGGAACGTATCATAAACTTTTTTGGAATAAGCGGTTCCAGAGCTTTTGCCAAAGTTGCTTCACTCATCCTTGCAGCCTTTGCAGTTAAGATGATAAGAAGCGGAATTATGAAATTAATACAGGGTTGATAAGTGGCGGATTTGAAGAACAACCAAAAAAAATGGTTTTGATTATTTTTTTACACCGGCCTTGCCTCAATTAAACTAAGCGGGCACTGAGTCGGGATAATATCCGCAAGTTCAAATCCACCCCTATCTAATATCGCTTTAAATTCAGACCTGCTACGTTCCAACCCTCCGGAAAGCGTAAGCATACTGATATCCACAAGTTTGCCGAAGTCAGGTTCGTTTCCCGGAGGAATCACCCTCTCAATTATCAAAAGCCTGCCGGAACCCGCCATTGCCCTGTGGCAGGATTTAAGAATAGCAACAGCCTGTTCATCATCCCAATCATGCAGCACCCGCTTTAGGATATATGCATCACCACCACCCGGTATTGATTTAAAGAAGTCTCCGTTAATAAGTTCACAACGATCAGTTACACCTTGCTTATCCAGAATGCTTCTGGCAGCTTGATCAACAGCTCTGAGATCGAAAACCTTTCCGCGAAGCCCGGGATAAGTTTTAAGAATTTCTGCAAGCATAGCTCCGTGTCCACCACCAACATCGATAATAGTCTTAAATTGTGAAAAGTCGTAGGCAGTAACAACGGGCGCCAATTCATGCCCGGAGAAACTGGTCATTGCCTCATTAAATTGCTTTGCTGCTTCGGCATCATTATTAAGATATTCATGGACATCCATGCCGAGGGCATGTGTAAAAGCAGGTTTGCCGGTTCTCACACTGTATAGAAGCTCGCCCTCCACCCTCCATGACCAGGGCTCACCAACCATAATGGCATAAGCGGCAAGTGAACCGGGAATTCCGGTTTGAAGATGTTTGGCAAGAGGCGTCAGCTGAAAACACCCGGCTTCATTTTCACAAAATATTCCGACACTCGCCAGAGCCCGAAGTAAACGAAAAAGGGCGCGTGGATGTGCATCAACTGTCCGAGCCAGTTCCTCGCTATTTTTTGGTCCGTCCTGCAAGAGATCGGCAATTTTCAGTTTTGCGGCAACATATATTAATTGCGTTATCCTGCTTCCATGTATCATATGCATCAATGCAATCTCTTGCGAAGGTTGCTTTATGTCTTCAGAACAATTCTTTGCAGTCATTGGTTTTCTCCTTGGATGATTAAAAAATTGGATTTTTATGTTGCCTATATATGAACCATCATGTGAGAGTGCATCTTAAAGCAATTTATGATTTGCAAATTAATAGCTTATTTGCTTACAGGAAACAAGGCTGATAAAAAGAAATGAATTATCAGTGCTAAGGTTGTCAATACAGCATCGTCTAATAGTAATATCCTTTTTCGTTTCTTGACTTTTAAGCATTCAGACTATAAATATTCAAACACAAAGAAAATGATTTGAATGTTTCCAATAAGCCTTGAGAGCTTTGAGTAACTCTTATTCGTACCAGACTATACATAGTTTATGATGGATGCCATGCATAGGTCTCGCTTTTTAATATAAATTATAATTTATCAGGAAAATATGTTAACTACTATAAATATAGGTAATATATCGATTGGAAACAATCATCCGCTAGTCATAATTGCCGGGCCATGCGTTATTGAGAACAAAGAGATTACTTTCAAGATAGCACATTATCTTAAAGATCTTTCTGAAAAACTTGATATATCTCTGATATTTAAAGCTTCTTACGACAAGGCAAACCGAACTTCATTAAACTCATACAGAGGGCCGGGACTGTTGAGCGGGCTTAAAATTCTGGACGAAATAAAAAAAGAGCTGGGCCTTATAATTCTGTCTGATCTTCATTCAATTAATGAAATTGATAAAGCAGCCGATATATTAGATATAATCCAAATACCGGCTTTTCTTTGCAGACAGACCGATTTCATATTAGAAATTGCACGTACGGGAAAACCCGTAAATATTAAAAAAGGACAATTTCTTGCACCATGGGACATTGTAAATGTGGTTGAAAAAATTGCTTCTACCGGAAATAATAATATACTTATAACAGAACGCGGCACTATGTTTGGTTATAACAACCTTGTTGTTGATTTCAGAGGCATTAAGATAATGCAGGAAACAGGCTATCCTGTAATATTCGATGCAACTCACAGCATACAGCTCCCGGGTGGTGCAGGCAAAAGTTCCGGCGGCGAACGAAAATTTGCGCCAATACTTGCTAAAGCCGCTGTCGCAGCCGGGGCTGACGGTATATTTATGGAAGTTCATCCTGATCCGGACAAAGCACTTTGTGATGGTCCAAATTCACTGTTTCTTGACGGCCTTTATGCGTTGATTAAACAGCTTAAAGCAATACGTGAGGCTGTTTTATGATATTCAGAGTATCTGATGTAAAGAGCAAGCTCAAACAAGTAAAGTTGTTACTTCTTGATGTTGACGGCGTAATGACTGACGGTACTATTATTTATGATGACAATAATATACAAACTCAAACTTTTTATGTTAGAGACGGTCTTGGAATCAGGCTTCTTATGTTGGCGGGAATAGAAGTCGGAGTGATTACCGGGAGAAAATCGGATGCTCTGCATCACAGATGTAAAAATCTTAATATCCGGTACATATACGATAGCGTTAAAAACAAGGTTGAAATACTTAATGAAGTAATTGCAAAAACCGGAATTAAAGCTGAAGATATTGCTTACATGGGTGATGATCTTCCGGATGTTTCAATTATGAAGGCTGTTGGAATCCCGATAGCTGTTGCTGATGCCCATGAGATAATAATTGAAATATCAGATATTGTGACGTCGGCCAAAGGCGGATCTGGTGCTATTCGGGAAATAAGCGAAGCTATACTTAAAGCTCAAAATCGCTGGAATTTTGTTATGGAAAGATTTAAATAATGATTTTGTTAAATAAAATCAGTAATAAAAAAATAAAGATCGCTTTAATTACAGTGATTGCAATTACAATTACTTCGGTTTTTGCTGTTATTATTGGATACCGCTATTTTTCAAAAAAGCCTTTAAAATTGCTCCCGGCTGTTCTTGACGGAACAAGCATATCAATAGAAAGAATAAATCAAATCTCCACAAAAAACGGTATTATGGAATGGAGCCTTGAGGCGCGTTCGGCACTTTATAGTGAAGACAAAAAAGAGGCTTATTTTGACGATCTTACGGTTACTTTTTTCACAAAAGATAACCAGGAAATATATCTTTCAGCCGACAAAGGAACTTTAAAAACAAAATCCGGTAATATAGAAATCAATGGCAATGTAATAATTAAAAACAGTGACTATATCTTAAAAACCGGAAAAATATATTATGATAATAAAAAACATATTATACAATCAAATGCGCCGGTTGAGTTAAACAGCAAGTCTTCAAATCTTGTTGCAAGCTCCATGGCTATAGATTTAAACACAAATAAAGCTGAGTTGATTGGTAAAGTGGAAGGGATATTTGGTGACAACTTATCATTATAAAAAAAAATATCACTTTCATCTGCTGTTTGTCGCAGTTTTGTTATTCTTTTCATTCCATTCGGGATATATATTTGCTGCAGATAAAACAACAAAGCTTCAGAAAGGCGGGGGGGTTGAAAAAACACATATTACAGCAGATACATTGATTGTTGACGGAAATTCAGATAGAGCCGAATTTATTGGAAATGTAAAAGTTGTTCAGGGAACAACCGTTATTACATCAGACAGATTGAAAATTTTCTATCAAAAAGATATTGCCAAACCGGAAGATAATGTAAAAGGAAAGGAATCAATAAAAGAAATAATAGCAACCGGAAATGTAAATATATTATTTGATGATAAAATTGCTAAGACTCAACATGCTGTTTATACGGCTAAAACCAGAATATTTACATTAACCGGGCCCGGATCAAAAATTACAAGCAAAAATAATTCCATATCCGGATCAAAAATTACCTTTTTCAGAGATGACGGACATGTTAAGATAGAAAGCAGCAGAAGCAATCGTGTTGAAGCTATCATTGAATCTGATGGAAAAGGAATATAAATGTCAAAATTGCTTCTTGAAAAACTTGTTAAAATATACAGAAGAAGAAAGGTTGTAAATTCAGTCGATCTTAATGTCGAAAGCGGCAAAGTATTCGGACTTCTTGGCCCGAACGGGGCAGGTAAAACCACGATATTTTATATGGCCGTTGGAATGATAAAGCCGGATGAAGGCAAAATCTCCATCGATGATGAAGATATCACCAACTGCCCAATGTACATAAGGGCGCGCAAGGGATTGGGTTATCTTCCCCAGGAACCGTCAATTTTCAGAAAGCTTACGGTAAGAGAAAATGTAATGGCAATTTTAGAAATGCAGCCTATTCCGCCAAAGGAACAGAATGAACGCGCAGACAGGCTTCTTGATGAACTTGGCATTAGTCAGCTGTCAAACCAGAGGGCATCCCTTCTTTCAGGGGGAGAAAAAAGACGCCTTGAAATTTCACGCACTCTGGCAACAGAGCCCACTTTTATCCTTCTTGATGAACCCTTTGCAGGAATAGATCCGCTGGCTGTACTCGACATAAAAAATATTATTATACATCTTAAAAACCGCGGAATAGGTATTCTGGTTTCAGATCACAATGTAAGAGAAACACTTGATGTATGTGATATGGCATATATCATCAGCGACGGGAAAATTATTGAGGCGGGTTCTCCCGAAAAAATTGCTTCCAGCGAAATTGCGCGCCGCATCTATTTAGGAGATGAGTTTAAACTATAATATGGCTCTTGAATTCAGACAACAGCTCAAATTATCTCAGCAACTGGTAATGACTCCACAGCTCCAAATGGCTATAAAGCTACTACAACTTTCCCGTCTTGAGCTTGTGGAAACAATCCGTCAAGAGCTTGAAACAAACCCTGTGCTGGAAGAATCTCTTGATTCACATCCGGATGACACACCTGTCGAACGGAGTGAAAACCCGATTCAGCAGGAACTTCCGGCAGACAAAGAAATAAAAATTGAAGAAAAAATCAATTACGACGTCGACTGGAGTAATTATATCGACGAATATAATACTCCGGGAAAAGTTCATTTTGAAACCGAAAAGAAAGAGTCCATAAATTATGAAACTTTTATTTCCGGCACTGAATCTTTAAACGACCATCTGCTATGGCAGCTTCTTATGGTCTGCACAACAAAAGAAGAAGAAGAAATTGGCAGTTTGATTATCGGCAACTTAAACTCAGACGGATATCTGGACAATTCTATTGAAGATATATTTATTAACAGCAATTATACAATCGACAAGATTGAAAAAGTTTTAGCCCTGTTGCAAACTTTTGATCCTCCAGGTGTTTGTGCAAGAGACCTTAGTGAATCACTTTTAATCCAGGCAAGGCAGCTTAACCTTGATAATACTTTAGTAACTGATATTATTCAGCATCATCTCAATTATGTTCAAAATAGAAACTATAAAGCCATATCAAAGGAGCTTAAAGCCGATCTCAATGAAATTCTGGCTGCCATTAATATCATAAAAGGTCTTGAGCCAAGGCCAGGAAGAAAATTTTCGGATGAAGAACCTCAATATATAACTCCGGATATATACGTACACAAGATGGAAAACGATTTTGTAATAATTTTAAACGACGACGGAATGCCGAAATTAAAAATTAATTCATATTATAAAAATACAATCAGCGGCGGCGGTAAAATAAATAAAGACGCCAAAGAATATATAAATGATAAAATTCGTTCCGCCGCCTGGCTTATAAAAAGCATTCAACAGCGCCAGAAAACGATATTCAGAGTCATGGAAAGCATACTCAAATTCCAGCGGGAATTTTTTGAAAAAGGTATAACTTTCATGAAGCCCATGGTGCTAAGAGATATCGCACAGGATATTGAAATGCATGAATCAACAATAAGCAGAGTTACAACAAATAAATATGCATATACACCTCAGGGAATTTTTGAATTGAAATATTTCTTCAATAGTTCTATAAATCGGAGCAATGGCGAGACTATTGCGTCTTCCGGCGTTCAGGAGATCATAAAAAAAATTATTGAATCTGAAGATCCTAAAAAACCCTACAGTGATGACAAACTTACCGAGATTCTTGCGAAACACAACATAAATATTGCTAGAAGAACTGTTGCTAAATACAGAGAAATGTTAAAGATACTATCTTCTAATAAACGCAAACAACCATGAGGAGGATTTAACATGCAAACATCCGTTACTTTTAAAAATCTTGATCCTTCCGACAATCTTAAAGATTATATTTCTGACAAACTGGACAAGCTTGATAAGTACTTAGACAATCCGGCAGAAGCAACTGTAGTATTTTTAATAGAAAAATTCCGTCATATCGCCGAAGTAAATATCACAGGCGACAGGCTGAATATATACGGAAAAGAAGAAACAAATGATATGTATTCGGCTATAGATATGGTTATTGACAAGCTTGAAATACAGATAAAGAAAAACAAGCAGAAAATACGCAAGCGCAGGGTAAACCATAGAGATAAATCGGTAGCTGAAGGCCAGGAAATTGGTTTATCTGAAGAATCAAACATGGGGCAGATAAAGATACGGAATATAGAATATAAACCAATGGATATTGAAGAGGCCGTATTGCAGATGGATCTTGTTAATGATAATTTTCTTGTATTCACAAATGCGCGATCAAGTAAGATCAACGTACTTTATCGAAGAAAAGATGGAAATTACGGTCTGATTCAACCCTTAAGTTAATAAACTGTCTTGAAACCAACCATTTGTGTACTTGCGGGTATGATGGAATAAAATGAGAATTCTTGAAGTATTACAAAAAGATACTATAAATACCGAACTAAAATCAACGGATAAAAAGGGGGTTATCGAAGAGCTTATTGATTCTATTTCCAGAATAACAGGCAAAGACAGCGAAGAACTTGTAAATGTTATTATGGAAAGAGAGCGACTCGGAAGCACCGGAATTGGCGGAGGCATTGGGATTCCACATGGAAAATTAAAAAATCTTGAATCACTTATACTGGGTTTTGGTTTAAGCCGAAAAGGGGTGGATTTTGAATCCATGGATGGGCGACCGACCCATCTTTTTTTCTTGATTTTAACACCTGAAAACTCGACAGGTCTGCATTTAAAACTGCTTTCACGTATTTCAAGAATTCTTAAAAATGAATCTTTCAAAAAAAAATTATTAAAAGCAACCGATAATAACGAGGTTTATTCCATAATCAGAGAAGTTGATGAAGATTTTTAAAAGCAATATCTTTTGAAGTGAAAAATCTAAAAATATTTATAATTACTGGACTCTCAGGGTCGGGCAAAAGCACTGCAATTGCGGCATTTGAAGATGCCGGATTTTATTGCGTTGACAATATGCCTGTTGCTCTTCTTGCCAGTTTCCTCAAACTTCCCATAAAAAGCTCGGATGAAATTGCAGGGCTCGCTTTTGTAATGGATCTGCGTGAAAAAGATTTTTTAACTAAATACAAATCGGTTTTTGATTCAATAAGGCGAAATGGTTATGATTTTGAAATTATGTTTCTTGAGGCTGATGAGGAAATTTTATTACAGCGCTTCAGCCAGACTAGAAGACACCACCCACTTTCCCGCGAGAAAACACTTATTGAAAACATCAGAATCGAGAAAGAACAATTAAAGGATTTAAAAACAGTCTCCGACAGGGTATTAAATACATCCCGCCAAAGCGTTCACGAACTTAAAGCTGTAATTTCCGATATTGCCTGCAAAAGCAAAAACGTATCTCCTATGAAGGTTCACATTCTTTCATTTGGTTATAAATATGGCATACCCATAGATTCAGATCTGATTATTGATGTCCGTTTTCTTGCAAATCCCTACTTTAAGCCCGAGCTGAGAGATCTGGACGGAGAAGATGAAAAAGTAAATAATTTTGTACTTAAAAACAGGCAAACAAAAACTTTTTTAAAAAAATATCGTGAGTTGCTTGACTATTTAATCCCTTTATATGAAAAGGAAGGAAAAGCATATTTAACCATTTCTATCGGATGTACAGGAGGCAGGCATCGTTCTGTTGCTATTGCCGGAAATATTTTTAAGCACTTAGAAAAATCAGGAATACGTATCAGTATCTCACATCGAGATATCGGCCGTTAGTTATATCTCTTTGCGGTCTGTTCACAATTTGCCGGAATTACATACAGGAGCTTTATGATTGGAATCGTTATCGTAACTCATCAAAAACTTGGAGATGCGCTGATAGATGCTGCTGAATTCATACTGGGGAACCGCCCTGACAAAGTAGTTTCTGTTTCCATAAACATTAATGAACCTGCCGATAAGCTCAGAGAAAAAATATCCGAAGGCATTAAAAAGGTAAATGAAAATGAGGGAGTGATAATCTTAACTGACATGTTTGGCGGAAGTCCTTCCAATTTAAGTTATTCGTTCCTCGAAGAAGGCCGCACAGAAGTCATATCAGGAGTAAACCTTCCCATACTGATAAAAGCCATAAATTCACGAAAAGATATGGATGTTGCAAAGCTTGCTCAATGCATTGAAGCTTATGGTAAAAAAAGCATTTCGCTGGCAAGCGGTATTTTGAAAGGAAATAAAAGGACTTAATTTATTGCAGTGGCAGCTTTTTGAGCTTATCCGATCCGATATAGAACAAATTCTTGAAATTGAAGAGATATCATTTAAAGAACCGTGGTCACTCACGTTGTTTCTTGAAGAACTTATATGCAAAGATTCTTTTGATTATGTGGTTAAAACTTATGGGAGCAAAGAGCCTGAAACTGTTATAGCATATATATGCTCCCGCATTATAGGCGACGAAATGAGCATCTTGAGGATAGCCGTCTCAAAAAAATGGCGGTGTATTGGTATTGCTTCCTGGCTGTTAAACAAACTTTTTGAAAAGGCGATTTTTAGGGGAGTAACATCAGTATTTCTCGAGGTAAGAAGCTCTAACAATGAAGCTTTAGCTCTTTATAATAAATCAGGATTTACAAATATAGGCAGAAGACCAAACTATTACGCTGAAACGGGAGAAGATGCTCTTGTTTTAATGAAAAGATTAACCTCATATTCCACTATAGATTGAGGTTATTAACAAGGAGATTATCATGAATAGCCGTAAGCCATTTATTGCAGGCAACTGGAAAATGTACAAAACCTGCTCTGAGGCTGTTGAAACTGCCGGAAAATTAGTAAAACTTTTATCACAAACCAGTGATGTTGATATTATGATAGCACCTGCTTACATAGCGCTTGCACAAGTCCATGAAGCTGTAAAAGGTAGTTTCGTAACGCTTGGAGCACAAAATCTTTTCTGGGAAAAAGAAGGAGCCTACACAGGAGAAATATCCCCGGAAATGCTCGTTTCGGCTGGATGCACATATGTTATTATCGGGCATTCCGAGCGCAGGCAGTATTTTGGCGAAACCAATGAAACCGTAAACAAAAAAATCAAAGCCGCAATTAACTACAATCTTAAACCTGTTCTTTGTGTAGGCGAATCGGAAAAAGAGCGGGAAGCAAATGATACATTTAATGTTCTTGACAAACAGATAAAAATGGGTTTAGAAGGCTTTCTGCATGACGATATGCAAAACATAACTTTGGCGTACGAACCTGTATGGGCAATAGGAACCGGCAAGACCGCCTCAAATAAACAGGCTCAAGAAGTTCATTTGTTTTTGCGTACTCTTATTGAAAAGCTTTTTGGAAAAAACATTGCCGAATCAATAAGAATACTGTATGGTGGAAGTGTAAAACCGGAAAATATAACAGAACTTATGACGATGCCCGATGTTGACGGCGCCCTTGTTGGGGGGGCAAGTCTCGATGCCGACAAATTTTCGCGTATTGTAAAATTCAAAACGGTTGGGTAAACTTCTATATGTCAATACTTTTAGTAATAATACATGTTATTGCTTGTGTGGCGATAATAATGGTGGTCCTGCTTCAGACAGGAAAAGGAGCCGATATTGGTGCGGCCTTCGGAGGAGGGGGAAGCCAGACTCTTTTCGGAAGCTCAGGTGCTTCTACTTTTTTGAGCAAGGCAACTACCGTTATAGCTATCGTATTTATGATCACTTCGCTTTCTCTTGCTTATATGTCAGGGAACAGAAACAAAAGATCGATCATGAAAAATATTAAAATACCTGTAGCTGTCGAACAAAAAGCAGCTCAAAGCAGCGATGTTGTTCCTGAAGAGCAAACAGCTCCAGCAGCACTGCCTGATACAGGTGAAAAGAAATAGAATGCCGAAGTGGTGGAATTTGGTAGACACGCTATCTTGAGGGGGTAGTGTCCTACGGGCGTGCGGGTTCAAATCCCGCCTTCGGCACCAAAATAACTAAAAAGGCGCAATTTTTTTTACAAATTGCGCCTTTTTAGTTATTCGTTATTGCGAATTTCAAAGCAGTCTCTAATGCGAGGATAACGCCTATCGGGCAAATAAGGCCATCACTCTATAAACTTTGCAGAACGTTCAATTTTGCTCAGCTCAGGGAAGGATAAAATATCAACCAAGGGATACGCTGAGCATTTCAAAGAAGATCGTTAGGCAAGATCTCATACCAAGTTGCATTCAAATTATAGCTGCGTTGGCTTCGTCGGTTCTATCCTCGGTATATTACATATGCACCTGTTGGAAAACCTCCTTGCCGCCTTGCTATCCTTTGAATGCAACTTGGCATCACTTTACTTTTTTCCATAATATTCAACATACCAGTTTACAAACTCTTTTATTCCTGTTTCAAGCAAAGTGCCGGGCTTAAATCCCACATCTTTAATAAGATCATCAACATCGGCATATGTTGAAACAACATCGCCGGGCTGAAGATCAAGAAACTCCATATCTGCCTTTTTACCTATAGTATCTTCTATAAGCTCTATAAACTTTATGAGTTCGACAGGATTGTTGTTGCCGATGTTATATATTTTATATTTTGCATATGAGGTACCGGGATCAGGACTGTTGCCACTCCAGTCCTGATTTGGCTCTGGGGCTTTCTTCATGATTCTTGCAACCCCTTCGATAATATCGTTGATATAAGTAAAATCGCGCGTCATTTTACCATGATTGAAAACTTTTATTGGCCTTCCCTCTAGAATTGCATCTGTAAAAAGAAAGAGCGCCATGTCGGGACGACCCCATGGCCCGTAAACCGTAAAGAATCTGAGCCCTGTGCAAGGCAAATCATAAAGGTGGCTGTATGAATGAGCCATTAGTTCATTTGCTTTTTTTGTGGCCGCATAAAGAGAAACCGGATGATCAACATTATCATGAACCGAAAAAGGCATTTTCGTATTTGCTCCATAAACCGAGCTTGATGAAGCAAATACAAGATGCTGCACATTATTATGCCTGCAGCATTCAAGGATATTTGTAAAACCGACTACATTAGAGTCAATATATGAATAAGGATTTTTCAATGAATATCTTACACCTGCCTGAGCTGCAAGATTTACAACAACGTCAAATTTGTTATTTTTAAAAACTTCTTCCATAGCATTCCTATTTGAAATATCCGCTCCTATGAAAGTAAAATTTTCGTAATTCATTAGCTGAACAAGCCTGGATTCTTTAAGGCCAACATCATAATAAGGATTCATATTGTCAATTCCGGTCACATAAACACCTTCCTTAAGCAACCTTAACGACAAATGATAACCAATAAATCCGGCAGCGCCCGTAACAAGAACCTGTTTAATATTAATATCCATTGCATGCTCCGTTTGTTAAAAAGTAATATATACCTGAGCCACTTTCAAAACGTTTCAGTTTGGTCAAGGTCAAGGCGGGTGAAAATTTTAACCGCAGGAATACATGAAGTATTTCGAGGATTAAAATTTTCGCCCAACGCAGAGATCGGCCAAAATGAGGCGCTTTGCAATTGGCTCATACTTATATACAAGAAATTATCTGCTTTCAATACCAAATAGAATAAATCAAACGATAGGATTCTTGGAAAATATTTATCTTCTTCCGAAAGGCTTAACAGCCGAGCCAGTTTCAAAACGTTTCAGCTTGGTCAAGGTCAAGGCGGGCGGAAATTTTAACCGGAGAAATGCGAAGAGTGTTTTGAAGATAGCGCTATGCTTCTTCACGCAAAATTTGAGTCCAGGGCTGCCATACCAACTGACACATTCTATACACTCAAATGTGTTTTTCCCGAAGCTATTATGCAACGTCAGCGTGAAGACTCTGATGTTGCATAATAGCGTGGGCAGAACTGACAATATTAAAATTGAGCGCTCCCGGTGCTTTTGTCTTTCGTATTCTGAGTTCTAAAGACTGTTAACACCGAGAATCATCTTGGCTACATTTGCACCGGTACTGGAAGTACCGTCTGTAATCTGGCCATACATAGGCCAGGTCGCTTCACCACAGAAATAAAGTCCTTCCACATCCGGGGACTTCTGCCTGATCTTGGGAAGCGAACTGAACTCGTAATGTGAGGGATGAACGGCACCTTTAGGAGGAGTTTGGAATTCAATTGCTTTCTTGAAGCCGGGATAGATTTCTTCAAAATTCTCATTCATCTCTGCAACTATCCCGTCTAATCCAAGCCTGTTAAAGTCTTTCTCTGTCCTTATCGAGTAAGACCAGACCAGTTGCTTACCAGCTGGAACATTCCAGGGCTGTTCGATGTTCTGTGCGCATCCGCCCTGTATGCTCGAACCCGTTTGGGGATCGTACGCCATGAAGAAAGCTCCATCTAGTGTAATTGAATCATTTAGACCTGTTATCAGAAACACGCCGCCCATTTTTTGATTCAGAGGCATCCGCAGAGTCTGTGCAACTGAATCCGGCATAGTCTTGAACAGATTTAAGTAGTCAAGCCATGTTGTGGCCAGGATAACCCGGTTGGCTTTGATGATTTCATCAGGTTTGCCCTCACGCTTGATGGCTACCCCTGTTGTCTTGCCGTTCTCTATGAGCACTTCGGAGACATCCTGGCTTGTCCTGATCTCACAACCGAAGTTATTAGTAATTGCGTTAGCGATTGGCTCGCAGATGCCCTTGTGCACATCCGGAATAGCAACACTCATCAGTCCCTGGCCGCCGATCCATATCCTGAACATGACAGAACCTTTGCCCATGGAACCACGCTCCCAGGTAAACTCAGCATCTCCCGTCCATACACAACCTGCCCAGAGGCTTGTGAACAGGTACTTGATCGATGGATTTGACGATCTTGCCTCAACCCATTCCTTAACTGAAATCTCATCCCACTCCTCGCACATCTGCTTGAAGTCCTTAGTCAGTATTTCATCAACCATTGGAAACAGTTCTTTATACAGGCCATCTTTAACAAGATCCGGGCGGGCAGCATCAAGAAACTCGATCATCCAATTTGTAGCCGCATCAGTTGTTAAACATTTCGGAATAGTTATGAAAGCTTTTTTGGAACCCTTGAAATAAAGGCGCGGTTCCCGGCTGGTATGATAGCGGATGTTTGCGCCAAAGTCTTTCGCCGCATTCGCCCAGCCGTAACCACCGCCATTGTTGAGCGTTGTCATAACAAGGGGCAGGTGCATAACCACGTTGTATCCGTTAAAACTATGCGCGGCCGCGCGGCCGCCAATTACGGGCCCCTTTTCGAGCAGCAGTGTCTTCTGTCCCCCTCTGGCCAGATACCCACTACACACTAAACCCGCAAAACCGGCACCTACTACAATGTTTTCATAACTTTTCTCCATGGTTGCTACCTCCTGTTAATAAATTTATAAAATCTTTACTTCAGACACATCTTTACTTTAGCTAAAATGGAAAGGTTCTGATTTTATCCGTTTTTTCCTTTATCGCTTCTTTTTCTCTAATCAAACCAGGGAAAATTGTCTAACTATTTTTTTGAAATTCAAAAGCACCGCTATTTAGCTCCATATTGTTCTAAAAGCTCAGCAGCTCTGAAAAGCTCAAATTCACGGCAAAAACTCAAAAGGCTCTTACTGCCACCATTGTGCTCAACTATAGTGCCGGGTGATCCGGCAAACGCAAATGTACTTTCTATTTTACCACTTTTCTGCGAAAACCTATACACAGACCTGTATCCATCGATCCGTCGGGAATTCGGATCGGCACCTTCCTTTAGAAGTTTTTCTAATTCCGGTATTAATAATTTTTGGCTGTTTTCCGGACTCCAGCCGGTTGGAACATTACGATAGTTACTATCCAGTATAATCTTTGTTGGAGGAGCCATTTTCAAAACAACATTTGCAAGTGCCGTATCCTTTAAATAATGTTTTGCTTTGCTGGAAAACTCACTTTGCGGATGCTTATCCAAAAATTGCTGATATGCTTTCTCAGCATTTAGACTTTGAGCTTTTGCCCAGTCTTCTTCCATTATATGACGTTTCGCCCCGTTAGAAAATTCACTTTGCGGATGCTTATTCAAAAAGCGTTGATACGCATCCACGGTATTAAGTCTTTGAGCTTTTTCCCAATCCCCTTTAACTGTTGCACATCCCACAAATAACCCAACCAGGAGTCCAACTGTCATAATTCTTAATCCTGAATTATTGATTTTAAAAAAACTCTTCACAATTACCATTCTTATGCACCTCCGATCATTATGTTAATAAAGAACGCCAATCGGCTATTTTCAAAGTGCACGGTGGACTATCGACAGTATTCCATAGTTCATACTTCACATGGTAAAAAGCACTCGTATCTCTCTTTGAATTAAAATTAACCCCGCCGATCATTTTCTTAATATAAGCTGTTAAAGCAAATTCCGCAGTTTCGCCTGATTTTATATCTCCCGGATCAGGATCAATAATTACGCGCGCTTCCCGTTTCTCTCCGGGCTGCATTAATTGAGGATCAGGATGCTTGACCCAGCTACTCTAAAGTTACGGCATTGGGCTCGGGTATACAGGAAAGATTGGTCAAGACGCCAAACAGCAAAACAAATACATGGAATAATAAATTATTTATTCTTTCCATAGCTTCCTCCTTATTATAGTTTTTTCACTGATTATTTCTCTTGTAATTACAGGATAGGCTTGGATAAAATCTTAACGGTTGGTTGCCTAAAGCTCCTTTCTCAAAAGCTGATAATTTACAGAAAAATATCAGGCATCGGTATTTACTTCGCAACGATTTAGAAAATTTCCCCGGGCAGACCCCGGATCACCTTGCTGCTTCGGCATTCATATGAAGATAACAAAATGTAAATGCCAAATGCAGCCACTATATGTTTAACGGAATGGCCGCTTATTAAACCTGTAGCAGTATAGACTTGCTCATCAAAATGTTCAAACAGTTTGGCGATTATGTAAGCTATCAGCAAACACCAGTAAGACAAAACTTTAGTATGCTTTGAATTAAATGTGATAAGTATTATAGGTATTATCAGCATTGGAAGAAATTGAATTATCGCATAGAATCTTAGATCACCCTTTCCTGATAATTCGGTAAAATGCCAATAAAGCACTGAGCAAATACCGCATATAATAAACGGCAGGAATAATGCTTTCCCAAGGCGGGATGAAACAAACTCACCAATGACAATGGAAAACAATGCCATAAAGACTATAGTCATTGGCAGTCGATCCCATACCAATGTCTGATTATCAGGCCATATATGGTAATAACCGGAACCGAGTGCTACTAAAATCAGACCGGAGAATAACCAATAATATGCAAATTTAATATCAGAGACGATCTCTAATCTATCCGGGGTTCTTAGTTTCAATACTCCCAGAGCACCCACAATCAAAAAAGCAATATTTGAAACAACATTCCAGAAATTAGGTATTGTCAGAATCAATTTTGAATCCATAAACTGATGATATTTTGTATCCTGCGGTATTGGCTCCATGAACAGAAGCCCGGCGATTGCAGTAGTTGCTACCAATATTATTAATGCAATGCCGATATTTTTCTTTTTTTGTATATCCATAATCAAGTTCGTTGTCCACCAGGCATATTATTCACCAGCTGGTGTGGAGCGAAGCTTAACAAAAATGTTTCTTAGAATTCAAACTTTACCATATCAGTCTTTTTGTCTGTTCAATTCGACAAAAGTGAAGACCTGATTCCTATGTCTTTTCAAGTTAAAAATCAACTACTTTTCCATATACCAGTATAGCGTCCAATCTTATCAAAACCGAACGCTATACTTTAAAGTTCGGCGAAAGGCGTTGGTTAAGTTACACGATCTCAGCTTTGAAAGGGATTATTCCTTTCTTCAGATATTCAGCAATATAGACTCTCACATCGACTTCGGAAATATCCAAACGACGCGCGATCTCGTATGCATCGATTTTGCCGTCCTTGTGCAACATCTGTAACGCAAACTCGGCAACAGTTTTTTTTTGCTTGAGATACTTGCTTCCAAAGAAAATAAGCAATCCCCCACCCGTTAAAAAGAGTAAGCCTATGACCACAGAACTTGCGGGGCCATGTTTACTATGTCCTGCTGAAACAAGACAGAGTAATCCGAATGTGCCCAGAATAATACCACAAACCAATCTATTCACTTTTATCCTCCTTACCTTTTTGACTCTTTAGCCGAACGTTTGCTCTTGAGCGAAGCTTATCAGTTTTGACGGATGGGAAATAAAGAAAGACTGCGGATTATAGCGGCCGCAGTCTTTCTTTTAATAACGTTGATCGATTCGCTTTAGTTTGAACCATACGTTGGTACTGAATAACTATTTAGAATAAAATATTTAAATATCAATATTTTAAAGTGGTTAAAGCAAATAAACACTATTCATCATAGTATGTCAATAATTTTTTAAAGTAACAAGCAGTCGAATTTTACCTGTTGAAATGCTTCCTGAATATAAAGGCAGGTCAAGATAAGACATGATCTCTTCGCACCCTTTCATTATCGAATGCATAAGGCCTGTATATGGCATCGTGAAACCAAATAGCAGTTTCAACTTCAACAGCATTTTCTGTAAGGTTGATGACTGAATCAAGTTCCGACAGGCAGTCATTTATATGAACTTCCGTATGATAATATCGATGAGGTTCTGAATAAGCGCGCTTAAGTTTATTATATGTTTCTAATGACGGCGCTACTCCAAGCGACTTCATCAGATCGAGCCATCGTGATTGATTCATTTTGAAACCCTTGGTGCATCATCTTTACGAATGTTTACTGCCTGGAGGAGGTTATTGCCCGCAAGCACGAAGTACGGCCAAGCTTTACGCCATCTATTGCCGGAAAGTACAATGTGAATGTTTATCTGGTCAAGTAAAAACGGACACTCGGTTAAGCTGCTTTTGCCATAAAAATTCACTGTATCTCATCGGGCGAATGTGATACAAAATATAAAACACCTTAAAAGTTCACATTATTATTTTATTAAATGACCAACTGCCATGCCCGATCCGGTTAACTTCTGGTATAGGGTGATAAACAAATCAGATCAATTTATTTGAGGAGAAAGGCGATGCGGAAATGGAAGTGCACTGTATGCGGATATATTCATACCGGTGATGAGCCACCTGAAAAATGTCCGGTTTGTGGAGCAGATCGCAGCAAATTCATCGAGATCACCGATGAGAAAGAGTGGGTGAATACAGCCGCTTCCAAACCCGACGACACAAAAAAGCAGAATGCAGACACCACGGATCAAAAGGGTTTTAAAAAGGGTTTTATTGACAAAATTGGAAAGTTAATGGTTAAACATCATGCCCATCCCATTTCTGTTCATTTCCCGAATGGTGTTTTGCCAGTTGCGGTATTGTTCGTTTTTATAGCCGCCGTGTTTGATTTTCATAATTTGGGGCAGGCAGCATTTTATAACATGGTTTTTGTGCTTTTGACCATGCCCTTGGTTCTTTTTTCAGGATACAATGAGTGGCGTCGTAAATACGGCGGAATTATGACCCCGTTAATTATAACCAAAATGATTTGCGGGGGTGTTGTTACATTATTGGCAACTGTTTTGGTCATCTGGAGTATTATTAATCCCAATGTAATAGCCGCCCAATCCGAACATCGCTGGATCTATATCGGCTTAGGCATCCTCATGGTTGGGGCTGCCGGGGTAGCCGGTTTTCTGGGCGGAAAATTGGTATTTAAAGATTGACGGCTTCGTAAAAAGTCAAGAAACGACTAATTATTCGGCGGGAAAGGGCTTATCCGCTCCCGGCCTGTTGACGGACTATTTATGAGTCCGTCATTACTTTTATTTCCTCAAAAAATATCTTGCACCAAAAATGCTTTTAGCCGACATCCCTGTTGTACCGTTACTTATCATTTTTACATCTTCTGTTGAATAAAATGCTTTTGGATTGTATTTTTTAATTATCTTTACCAGCTCCGGGATATCTTTTCTCTTAACAATGGAAAACACAAGCCGTACCCTTCCGCTAAGTCCGCTTGCCCCGACAACCGTTACCCCGTAATTTTTTTCTCTTATATGCTCAACCAGCTCCGTTGCATCTTTTTGCGCGATTATTCTCAAGGCCACATAACCTACGGCAAGTTTTTCCTCAAGGAAAATACCGATGATATTACCCGAAGAAAAGCCTGCTGCATATGTAACATAAATCAGCCAATTGGATAAATTTTGCATGATCTGGGTTATAGCAACCAGCCATACAAGAACCTCAAAAAAACCACACAAAGCCGCAAGAAGTTTTATGCCTTTGGAAACATATATAATTCTTAAGGTTCCGATGGAAACATCAATAACTCTTGCAAAAAAAACAAGAGCGGGCAGTACTACCCAACTAATGAATTCTGCGTTGTGAAAATCTATCATTATTTCATCTTTTATATTAAAAAAATTAAGTACAATTTATCCCTGAAAAATTTTACTCCCTGATTGTATTTATATCCAATGAACATTTATCGTTTAAAATAATACGCGCATCAACAATCTGGATACCGTTTTCATAGACTATTACGGGATTCAAATCCATTTCCATAATTTCCGGATATGATTCAACCAGTTCGGAACATAGCAACAATAATTTTTTAATTGCTGCCTTGTCATATGGTTTTTCTCCACGTATGCCGTTTAGTAAAACCGTCCCTTTGATTTCTTCCATCATGTGTTTTGCTGAACGGGGAGAAATCGGCAAAACCCTGAAAGACACATCTTTTAAAACTTCAACCATAATACCGCCCAGCCCGAACATGATTACCGGTCCAAACTGGTCATCAATCTTTGTTCCTATAATTATTTCAAGGCCTTTTTTTGCCATTGGTGATACAAGAACACCACGAATATCCGCATCCGGTTTGTATTGTAAAGCATTATGCATAATATCATCAAAAGCTTTCCGGATTTCACTTTCGGTATTAAGATTAAGCAATACACCCCCTGCATCGCTTTTGTGGAGTATATCAGGAGATACTATTTTAAGGGCAACTTTATCTTTATATTTTTCTGCAATCTTTACTGCTTCATCGGCTGTTTTGGCCAGAGCATCACTGCTGACAGCAGCGCCGTGCAGCCTTAAAAGTTGTTTAGCTTCAGGTTCAAGCAAAAACCGGCGATTTTCTTTGATAGCTTCATTAATAATACTGGCACCCTCAGGTTTTGCTTTTTGCCTCCAGTTAAAAATAAAGTTCATCTTGGCATGATATTCATTTATGTATTGCCCCCTTTCGGATAGAGCGGCAATACATCTGCAGGAAACATCCAAAGAATCATAAACAGGAACTTTATAATATCTCAAAAGATCAAGAGCGCGTGGTTTTACAGAACTGTAGAGACTGTGAACTACTATTGGTTTACCTTGCTTTTTAACAAGTTTGCCTAATTGATGTGCAGCATCTTCTTCCTGTAATGAAAGACTCTCGGCAAAACGAATACCATAACCACCGAAAAGCCCAACCATTAACAAACCTCCTACATTGTGGTCTTTTAAAATTATCTTTGCACATTCGGCAAAAAGTGTGGGATCTGAATCGGTGCCCCCCGCCACATCCACAGGATTTCTGACAGAAGCGGTAAATGGAAGTATTTTAGTTAATTTTTGCTGAGTATGTTCGCTAAGCTCCGGAATTAATACTCCAAAATCGGACAATATATCGGCAGCGATTGTGGCATGGCCGCCACCATCCGCCAATATTGCAATCTGATTATTCTTAAGCAGAGGAAGATTTGACAGGGTTTCTGCAACGGGAAAAAGAGCATCCGATTTCTCAACCACTATTATGCCTGCTCTTGTAAAGGCTGACCGGGATACTTCCGAAATTCCCGCCAGTGCCCCGGTATGTGATCCTGCTGAAAGTTGTCCCGTTCTGGAGCGACCACTTTTAAGAAGTATAATGGGTTTATGCAGTGTGGTTTTGTATGCTTCCTGAAGAAAACGACGGCCATCGCGCATTCCTTCCACATACATAAGAATAGCCTTTGTGTCGGGATCATTTTTAAAAAATTCAAGATATTCATGAAACCGTATATCCAGCTCATTTCCTACTCCGACATAATATGAAAATCCTTTTCTGCTTTTTAAACTAGCTTCCGTAATAAGACTTAAGGCCATGTTTCCGCTTTGTGAGATAAGAGCAATATCCCCCTTTGGAACATCATGTAAACCAACAAGATTAAGATTATTTTTCAGATTCATCATTCCGGAAGTATTGGGCCCGATTAATCTGATGTTTTGTTCCCTTGCGGTTTTCATCAGTTCTTCTTCGACTTTTCTGCCCTTTTCTCCAAGCTCCCTAAAGCCTCCGGCGATTATTACGGCTCCCGCAACACCCTTTTTGCCGCAATCTATCAAAACATCCCGTATAGTGCTGGCTGGTGTTGTTATAAGCGCAATATCAACAGGTTCCTTTATGTCCGAAACCTTCTTGTAACATGAGATTCCAAGTATTTTATTTTCTTTCGGGTTAACCGGATAAATTTTTCCCTCAAATTTTCCGTCAAGCAGTGTCCGAATAGCCTGGAAACCACGTTTTGTATCGGTTTTTGAGGCACCCACAATGGCAACGGATTCAGCGTTTAAAACCTGGTCTAACGGCATTTTTCTCCTTTCAATTGATTTTCGTGTATTACTGAGTGAAAACTGCAATAGCTTTTCAGGTTCTCTTCCTTTCTTCAAAATCTTGTAATGACGTTTCTCTTTCTTTAGTCGAAACACAGGCAAGACAAGCTTCGATTTCATAATCCATAAGAGCTTCCATGCTTACCTCATCTGCCATATTAAGCCCCTTTTTAATCATCTTTAAAGAAAACGAGGAATTCTGCACAATTTCCTTAGCCATATTTCTTGTCGTTTCCATAAGCAATTCTGAAGAAACGGAAAGGTTAACAAGCCCGATCCGTTCCGCTTCTTTGCCATTAATATTTTTTGCTGTAAAAAGAAGTTCTTTTGCTTTACCGGGGCCGATGAGTTTCTGGATCAGGCGCATAGCACCACCTGTGACAGAAGAATTAACTCTTGCTTCAGGAGAACCGATTTGTGCGTCATCTGCTGCAATCCTGATATCACATGCAAGGGCAAGCTCATACCCTGATCCAAGAGCAAATCCATTAATTGCTGCAATTGTAGGTTTTTCAAAGCGGATAATTTTTCGGGACGCTTCCTGCAGCTCTTGCAGATAATCACGATAAGCTTCAGCACTTCTTGTTTTAGATTCCTTAAGATCAGCGCCGGTTGAAAATGCACGCCCCTCTCCTGTTATTATGAGAGCTTTAACATCAGGATCATTTCCGGCATCATCAAGAGCAGCTTTCATATCGATCCACAATTGTTTATTCATGGCATTAAGAACCTTGGGACGGTTAAGCTTTATCGTCGCTATCATATCCGATTTGTCATATAATATGCAGTCAAATTCCACAAAAACCTCCTTTAGTTGATTTGTCGTCTGTTAAAAGTATGCAAAAAAAGGCGCTGTCTGTCAATAGCTGATACCTTATTGATCCATCTCTTATTTGTAGTTGACAGAACAAATTCATTATTATACAAAAAATAAACGTTGTTTCGATATTTTTGAATCTTTGTTAAGGCCTTAATTAATTTATATTTAATGTCAATATGTTATTAATTATTTTAAATGAGAACATCATTTTTCAATAGCAGATCAGTTTTTTAGAATATTTATATAATAAGTTATTATATTTTATTTTCAATATGTTATAATAGGCATACTTTGAAAGACGAAAACAGGATAAATCCGAATAGTAACAAAGTTTTTAAACCGGAAACACAAAAGCGGCTTGAAGCGGCGGCTTTGGAAGTTTTTTCCGAATCGGATTTCCATAAGGCCAATATACGCACTGTTGCCAAAAAAGCCGGGGTTAGTTTCAATGTTATTTACGGTCATTATGGAAGTAAAGAAGGGCTTGTTTTTGCAGTTGCGGATATCTGGCTTGGAAGACTTACGGACAGGATTATCGACCATCTTCAGGGAATAGAAGATTTAAAGGAAAAACTTAGAAAAGTTTTCTGGGTTCAGATGGATTATTATGAAAAATATCCACAGCTTGGTAAAATATTATTTATGACGCTTCCCATGAAAACATGGATGTCTGATAAAACCTTTCAACAAAAGAAAATGATAAATTTGTTTCTTGAGGTTTTGCGTCAGGGCCAGAAAGAGGGAATCCTGAATCCCGATGTGCGTGCAGGCATATTGCTTGATTTTATGCTGGGTTTTGTCCAGAGGTCGTTTTTTATGTGGGTATCCAGAGGACAGAAAGAAAGCCTGGTTGCAGAGGCCAATACGCTCTTTGAAATGGTGTGGCGGGGAATTTCCAATCCAAGATAAATGAAATACGATGAACATCGTTACAAGTCCGTAAATTTATTAAAGTTATATTATAAAAATATTAATTATAGGAGTAAGTTATGAAAATTTTAAAAATAGACCATATTGGCATTGCCGTAAATAAAGTAGATGAACGGAAAAATTTCTGGACTGATGTTATGGGTTTAACGCATACAGGCTCTGAAACTGTTGAAGAGCAAAAAGTGCTGACGGCATTTTTCCCGATAGGAGAAAGCGAAGTGGAACTTTTAGAATCGACATCTCCGGACGGGCCCATTGCCAAATATATTGAAAAACGTGGAGAAGGCATTCAGCATATAGCTTTCTGCGTGGAAGATATCGACGCTGCTCTGGATGAATTAAAAGCCAAAGGCATAAAGCTTATCGATGAAAAAGCCCGTATCGGAGCTGGTGGCGCAAGGATTGCTTTCCTTCATCCCAAAGCAACAAACGGAATTTTGGTTGAGCTGTGTGAAAGAAAGTAATAAGCGTTCAAAAACTAATAATTTGAAGGAGTATAAGAAATGTCAAATATAAATGATTGGGCTGAGCTGTGTGCAAAAGAGATCAAGAAGCCTGTCGAATCCCTTAACTGGCAAACACCGGAAGGAATTACGGTAAAACCTCTTTATACCGCCGAAGATCTTGAGGGACTGGAATTTGTCAATTCTCTTCCGGGATTTGAGCCTTATGTAAGAGGCGTCAAGGCCAGTATGTATTCCGGAAGACCATGGACTATCCGGCAATATGCCGGTTTTTCAACTGCGAAAGAATCAAACGCATTTTACAGAAGAAATCTTGCCGCAGGTCAAAAGGGGCTTTCCGTTGCATTTGACCTTGCGACTCACAGGGGTTATGATTCGGATCATCCCAGAGTTGTCGGCGATGTCGGAAAGGCCGGAGTTGCTGTTGATTCAGTGGAAGACATGAAAATTCTTTTCGATCAGATTCCGCTTGATGAGATGTCCGTATCAATGACAATGAACGGCGCTGTTCTTCCCATTCTTGCAGGTTATATTGTTGCAGCGGAAGAGCAGGGAGTCGCACATGAGAAATTAAACGGCACAATCCAAAATGACATTTTAAAAGAATATCTTACAAGAAACACATACATCTACCCGCCTGAACCGTCCATGCGGATCATATCGGATATAATCGGTTTCTGCTCTAAAAATATGCCCAAATACAATACCGTAAGCATAAGCGGTTACCATATGATGGAAGCCGGTGCTAATTCTGTTCTTCAGACGGCTTTTACGCTGGCCGATGGACTTGAGTATGTGAAAGCCGCACTCGCAGCAGGCCTTGATATAGATGCTTTTGCTCCGCGCCTTTCCTTTTTCTTTGGGATAGGAATGAATTTTTTCATGGATATAGCAATGTTAAGAGCGGCTCGTTACCTGTGGACCGATATAATCAGCCGGTTTAATCCGAAGAAAAAGGCGTCACTCATGTTAAGAACCCATTGCCAGACATCCGGCTGGAGCCTCACTCAACAGGATCCTTACAACAATATAATAAGGACTACTCTGGAATGCCTTTCGGCAGTGCTTGGAGGAACCCAGTCTCTGCATACTAATGCTTTTGATGAAGCTGTCGGATTGCCGACGGATTTTTCAGCAAGGGTTGCACGAAATACACAGATAATTGTTCAGGAAGAATCTCAGGTATGCCATGTGGTTGATCCTCTAGGCGGTTCTTATTATGTTGAATCTCTTACAAATGCGATTATCCGGGAATCAAAAAAGATAATTGCGGAAATCGAAGATCTTGGCGGAATGGCTAAAGCCATAACAACCGGCATGCCTAAAATGAGAATAGAAGAAGCTGCGGCAAGAAAGCAGGCAAGAATAGACCAGGGCAAGGATGTTATTGTCGGAGTTAATAAATATAAAGTAAAAGACGAACTGCCGTTGGAAGCCCTGGAAGTATCTGCTGCTGTGCGCGATGAGCAGGTTGCAAGATTAAAGGAAATTAAGGCGAAAAGAGATTCCGCCGAGGTTAAAAGAACTCTTGAAGCATTAACCAACTGCGCAGAAGCTGGAGGTAATATTCTTGAAGTATGTCTTCCTGCGGTGCGCGCCAGAGCAACAATTGGGGAGATTACGGATGCCATGGAAAAAGTATTCGGAAGATATGTTGCAACTACCCAGTGCATTTCAGGAGTTTTTGCTGCGGAATACGGAGACAGTGAGATAATTGCTTCCATCAAGAAAAGAACGGATGATTTTCTTGAAAAAGATGGAAGAAGGCCAAGAATTTTACTCACGAAAATGGGGCAGGATGGTCACGACAGAGGCGTTAAGGTTGTAGCCACAGCTTTTGCCGATCTGGGTTTTGATGTAGATATCAGCCCGATGTTTCAGACACCTGAAGAAGCAGCCCGGATGGCGGTGGAAAATGATGTTCATGTTGTGGGAGTATCCAGTCTTGCGGCAGGACACAAGGTCCTTGTTCCACAGCTGATTGAATCCCTTAAGGCCGAAGGCGGAGAAGATATTCTAGTTGTTGTGGGAGGCATAATTCCTCCTGCGGATTATGACTTTCTTTACAAGGCAGGCGCAGTGGGAATATTCGGTCCCGGTACGCCGATTACGGAATCTTCAAACAAGGTATTAAATGCGCTTTTTGAAAAACGCAAATAGTTTATTAATTATATAGTGATATTATGTCAGCAAATAAAAAACCGGAAGATCCGCAATACTATGTAACAGGACTCTTTGAAAAAAACAGGCGTATCCTGGCAAAGACCATAACTGTTATAGAAAGTTCGCATCCGTCTCATCAGGATCTTGCAGGAGCCATTGTAGACCGGATTCTTCCAAACACCGGTAAAGCCGTTCGTTTGGGTGTTACCGGTGTTCCGGGTGTCGGGAAAAGCATGTTTATAGAAAGCTTTGGCATGATGCTTGTCAATAAAGGCCTCAAACTGGCTGTTCTTGCCGTCGATCCCAGCAGCAGAAGAAGCGGCGGAAGCATTATGGCGGACAAGATGCGCATGGAAAAGCTTTCTGTAGAACCAAATGCTTTTATCAGGCCATCACCTTCGGGAACTACGTTGGGTGGTGTGGCTAGAAAGACAAGAGAAGCAATGCTTGTCTGTGAAGCCGCGGGTTTTGACGTAATAATTGTTGAAACCGTAGGCGTTGGTCAGTCGGAGACGGAAGTTTCTTCAATGGTTGATTTTTTTCTTGTTCTTATGCTGGCCGGAGCAGGAGACGGATACCAGGGAATAAAAAAAGGAGTTCTGGAAATTGCAGATGCTATAGCCATTACCAAAGCAGATGGCGATAATGTTGAAAAAGCTAAGCAGGCAAGAATGGAATATGAAAATGCCCTTCATATTATAGCCCCGCAGTCCAAAACATGGTCACCACCTGTTGTTGTTTGCAGCTCTTCGGAAAAGACAGGAATAGAAGAGATCTGGAATATCGTTATAAATCACAGAGAAAAGATGTCAAAAAGCGGAGAGCTTGAGATAAACAGAAAAAAACAGATGGTTAACTGGATGTGGGCGCTTATCGAAGAAGGGCTTAAGGAAAGATTTCATGGCAACCCTGATATAAAAAAGCTTCTTCCGAAGATCACCCGTGATGTTGAAAACGGAGTTAAAGCACCAACCATTGCATCAGATGAGCTTCTTTTTTTTCTTGACAATAACAGTGTTACCTATAAGAAGCATGCTTGAGGTAAATTTTAAAATTAATCACATAAATTGTGGATTAGGCGAGTATAAATATCAGGATATCTGACATATAACATCAAATATCTTAAATTCGTGGTTCGTACCATGATCCATAGATCAGAGAGATCTTGAACGTTTAATTTTGCTAAAGCTTAAGAGTCTCTCAGAGGAAAGGAACTTTGTTATGGGTAATGTGAAAGATAAAATTAAAGATCTTAAAGATCGTGAAGCTAAAGCCCTTATGATGGGCGGTGAAAAGGCAGTTGCCAAGCAGCGCAAGGATGGACGCCTTACAGCCAGAGACAGGCTGAATCTTTTGTTTGATCCGGGTACTTTCCGGGAAATTGATATGTTTGTCACCCACAGATGTGTAAATTTTGATATGGAAAAAGTTGAAATCCCTGCAGACGGAGTTATTACAGGTCATGGCCTTATTGATAAAAGGCCCGCTTTCGCATTTTCGCAGGATTTTACTTCAAGAGCCGGAAGTCTTGGTGAAATGCATGCCAAGAAGATATGCAAAGTAATGGACCTTGCGTTAAAAGCGGGAGTACCCTGCATAGGCCTTAATGATTCGGGCGGTGCAAGAATTCAGGAAGGAGTCGACGCTCTTTCCGGTTATGGCCAGATCTTTTACCGCAATTCACTTGCCTCAGGTGTAATACCCCAGATATCTGCTATCATGGGACCTACGGCAGGCGGTGCGGTTTATTCTCCGGCTATGACGGACTTTGTTTTCATGGTAAAAAATACCAGTTATATGTTTATTACCGGGCCTGAGGTTATAAAATCGGTTACAGGTGAATCCATTACTTTTGAGGAACTTGGCGGAGCCATGACTCATAATGAAAAGAGCGGAGTCGCCCATTTTGCCTGTGAAAATGATACAGATACTATAATGAACATTAAAAAGCTCCTTTCCTATCTTCCAGCCAACAATATGGAAGATCCTCCTGTAATTCCGACAGGCGATAACCCGGGACGTTTGGCACCTCAGCTTGATAAAATCATTCCTGAAAACGCCAACCAGTCCTATGATATGAAGGAAGTAATCAAAGCTATTGTTGATAACGGAGAATTTTTTGAGCCTCATCTGTATTATGCCCGTAATATTATAATCTGTTTTGCAAGACTTAACGGAAGAACTATCGGAATAATAGCAAACCAGCCGAATGAAAAAGCCGGATGCCTTGATATCAATGCTTCAGATAAAGCCACAAGATTTATAAGATTTTGTGATTCTTTTAATATTCCTCTTCTTACCATTGCCGATGTTCCCGGTTATCTTCCGGGAAGCGACCAGGAATGGAGCGGGATTATCCGGCACGGCGCAAAGCTTCTCTGGAGCTATTCCGAGGCGACCGTTCCTAAAATGCTTCTTGTAACCAGAAAAGATTATGGCGGATCATATCTTGCAATGTGTTCGAAAGATCTTGGTGCGGACATGGCCTTTGCGTGGCCGACTGCCGAAATTGCAGTAATGGGTGCCGGCGGAGCAGCAAATGTAATTCACCGTAAAGAAATAAATGACGCAAAAGATCCCGTTGAGAAGCGCAAGGAAAAGATAAAAGAATATGAAGATCTGTTCTCCAACCCATATTGTGCTGCAACAAGAGGCTATATAGATGCCGTTATCATGCCGAGTTCAACCAGACCGCGCCTGATAGATGCTCTTGAAATAATGTGTACCAAACGTGAGATAAGGCCATCTAAAAAACATGGAAATATTCCTTTATAATAGTCTTGAGGAAATAAAATATTATGAAAATAAGCAAGAAAACTGCTGCAATAATATCTGCAACAATAGTGGAATATATAAGTACTGAAGAAAAGATGTTGTCTGCTCAACCCGGAAGGCAGCCACTTGCGGGTGCAGGTGCTCTACCTCCGGTTAATCTCTGGGGCATAAGTGGCAGACAGGATATTATGCAGATGCGAAGCCTTATGCAGTACAGAGCTTTCAATAAATACAGAGGCTGAATTATCCGAACTGAAAGTTCTGTAATGATATTTAATAGGAGAATTATAATATGACCGATCACGATCAAGTTAAAAAAGCGGCCATGAAATACGGAAAAGACAGGCCTAAAGCTAAAAACCCGGTCTTGATAGAAGATCTGACTCTTCGCGACGGACACCAGTCTTTATTTGCAACCAGAGGACGAACCGAAGACATGATCCCAGTTGCTGAAATGATGGATGAAGTTGGGTTTTGGGCTTTGGAAGTCTGGGGCGGAGCAACTTTTGATACCATGCACCGCTTTTTGAATGAAGATCCGTGGGAAAGAATAAGGACTCTGAAGCGCTATATCAAAAAGACTCCTTTTTCCATGCTTCTTCGTGCTCAGAATCTTGTTGGATACAGAAATTATGCAGATGATGTCGCACGCGCCTTTGTTGAAAGAGCAGCCGTAAACGGCATGGATATATTCAGAACATTTGATGCACTAAATGATTACCGTAATTTTGAAACGGTTGTTCCTGTAATAAAGGACTGTGGAAAACATTTTCAGGGTTGCATATGTTATTCCCTCACGGAAGCCAGGATGGGTGGTGATGTATATACTCTTGAATATTATGTAAAAAAGGCTAAAGAACTTGAAAAAATAGGAGCGGACAGTATCTGTGTTAAAGATATGGCCGGTCTTATAGCGCCTTATGATGCTTACGATCTTATCAAGGCCTTAAAAGACGCTGTAAAAATTCCTATTCATCTTCACAGCCATTTTACCTCAGGCATGGCTCCCATGTCTCAGCTAAAAGCCATTGAGGCCGGTGTTGACATACTTGATACCTGCATGACTCCTTATGCATACAGGACATCTCATCCTGCAATTGAGCCGCTTGTCATGACTCTTCTCGGCACAAACAGGGATACGGGTTTTGATATTAAGCATCTTGCTGCGATTAATGAAATCTTTGAAAGAGACATTCTTCCCAAATACAGGCATCTGCTTGATGATTCAAAAGTTTCGATTATAGATATCAATGTCCTTCTTCATCAGACTCCTGGCGGAATGCTATCAAATCTTGTCAACCAGTTAAAGGAAATGAATGCCCTTGACAAGATAGATAAGGTTTATGCGGAGTTGCCGAAAGTCAGAAAAGACCTGGGACAGATTCCGCTTGTCACACCTACAAGCCAGATAGTGGGCATTCAGACAGTTAACAATGTTCTTTTTGGCGATGAAAAAGACAGATACAAAATGATTACCGATCAGGTTAAAGATCTTTGTTACGGCCTTTATGGTAAAACTGCCGTTCCTATCAATTCTGAGCTGCAGAAAAAGGCTCTTAAGGGATATCCTCGCGGCGAAAAACCAATTACATGCAGACCGGCCGAAGTCCTTAAACCTGAGCTTGAAAAAGCAAAAGAAGATGTTAAGGATCTTAGTACCGATATTGATGATGTGCTAATTTATGCACTTTATCCGGTTACCGGTAAAAGATTTTTAAAATGGAAATACGGCAAAGAAGAGCCTCCTGAAGAAGTGAAACCCAAGACCCTTGAGCAGGTTAAAGCCCAGGCAAAGGCCGAAAAGGAAATTATGGCCAGGGCAAAGGCAGGAGAGCTTGTTGAAAAAGTTGAAAAGAATAACGCTCCAATAAAGGGGGACAAATTGCGTAAATTCAATGTTTTTATAGACGGGGAATATTTTGAAGTAGGAGTTGAAGAAATTGGAGGCGCAGCACCGGTTGTAAGTTATATTCAGCAGGTTGAACCTGCTGCTGCAGCCCCTGTCCAGGCTGCTGCAACTCCAAAAACTGCTGCACCAGCTGCGGCAGGAGGAATTACTCTTAATGCACCAATGCCGGGAATGATAATCTCATATTCCAAAAATGTCGGAGATGAGGTTAAAAAAGGAGATACGGTAGTAATACTTGAAGCCATGAAGATGGAAAATGCCCTTCCTGCACCTGCAGACGGAATAATAAAATCTATAAATTTTAAAAGCGGGGATTCCGTTCCTAAAGACGCTGTTTTGTGCGTAATAGGTTAGTGCAGAATAAACCGTTTGAATTTGAATCAGGCGGCGGGAAAGGGAAACCACTTTCCCGCCGCCTGTAAAATTCCCTTTTTGCTTTATTAAAAGGTGGCAGTAAACAATAAAAGGCTAAATGACGCACATCGATTTAGAAGTTTTATTTTCAAAGTGCTGCGTTTAATATACTGGTCTATACCAAAGACCTGAAACAAGCTATAAACAAAATACTATCATAAATCATCATAATACAATGATGCATGATATATAGAGACCTTTGTATAACGCTCCTATTTGCCTGACTACAGTTTCTGTTTCAATAAAGAGCGCGTCAGGCAGAAATTTCAATCATCGAAATGCTTAATATATTCCTGTGGCTGAAATTATCACTTTCCTTAAACTTTAGCAAAGTCGAACGTTCTTATAAGATCTCATACAGTTAATAAAAGGAAATTGACATAGTATGAAAATTCATGAGTACCAGGCAAAAGAATTATTCAGAAAATACGGCGTTCCTGTTCCGAATGGAGGCGTTGCATTCAATTCTGAAGAAGCGATTAAGGTTTCAGATTCGCTTGGTTGTTTTCCGGTTGTTGTAAAGGCTCAGATTCATGCCGGCGGGCGCGGAAAAGGAGGAGGCGTCAAACTTGCCAAATCCGCTGATGAGGTAAAAAGTACTTCTAAAAGTATTCTGGGAATGAACCTTGTTACCAATCAGACTGGGCATGAAGGAAGACTTGTGAAAAAGGTGCTGGTTGAACAGGGGCTTAATATTAAAAAAGAGCTTTACCTTGGAATTATCCCGGACAGGTCTACGGCCAAGTTTGTTATTATGGCAAGCGAGGCCGGAGGTATGGATATAGAAGAGGTATCTGAAAAGACACCTGAAAAAATTATAAAAATTTTTATCGATCCCATATCAGGAATCTATCCATACCACTGCCGGGAGGCAGCATACGGACTTAATCTGCCGGCAGGCTCGGTAAAAGAATTTACCGGAATGCTTAACAGCCTCTACAAGCTTTTTGTAGACTACGACTGTTCTCTTCTTGAGATAAATCCACTTGTAATTACGGCTGAAGATAAGGTTATTGCTCTTGATGCAAAAATCACTTTTGATGATAACGCTCTTTTTCGCCACAAGGATATTCTTGAATACAGGGATATCGATGAAGAAGATCCACTTGAGGTGGAAGCATCAAAATTTAATCTTAATTACATCAAAATGGATGGAAATGTCGGGAATATGGTAAATGGCGCCGGCCTTGCGATGGCTACGATGGATATCATCAAGTTTGCGGGAGCCGAGCCTGCTAATTTTCTTGATGTAGGCGGCGGAGCGAGTGCTGAAATGGTTGAAAATGGCTTCAAGATCATACTTGGAGACAAGAACGTAAAAGGAGTTTTCATAAATATTTTCGGCGGTATCTTAAGATGTGATGTTCTTGCGGAAGGCGTTGTCAAGGCGGCAAAAAAGACTGGTATTGCCGTTCCTGTGGTTATCCGCATGGAAGGAACAAATGTGGAGATAGGAAGGAAGATACTTTCGGAATCAGGGCTTAATCTAATTACGGCTATAGATTTACAGGATGCAGTCGGCAAGGTGGCCGCTATAGTAAATTCATGATTTCAGGTGGTTATTTAAATACGTGAGGTAATGTAAAGTGAGTATTTTTGTTAATAAGAATACGCGGCTTGTTGTTCAGGGTGTTACAGGCAAAGAAGGACAATTTCATACGCGCCAATGCGTTGCTTATGGAACCAGCGTTGTTGCCGGTGTTACACCAGGAAAAGGCGGCCAGAAAATGGATGATGTACCGGTTTTTGACACAGTAAATGAAGCCGTGAAAAAAACAGAGGCAAACTGCAGCATGATTTTTGTGCCTCCTCCTTTTGCAGCCGATGCAATAATGGAATCAGCCGATGCCGGAATTGAACTTATAGTTGTTATTACAGAAGGAATTCCGGTTATGGACATGATGAAAGTTAAAAAATATATTTCGGGAGGAAAAAGCAGGATCATAGGGCCTAATTGTCCCGGTATCATCACACCGGGAGAGTGCAAGGTTGGAATTATGCCCGGTCATATCCATAAGCCGGGAGGGCCTATCGGGGTGGTATCAAGATCAGGTACTCTCACATATGAGGTTGTTCATCAGTTGACACAAAAAGGTATAGGTCAGACCACCTGCATAGGTATCGGAGGAGATCCGGTAAACGGCACCAGTTTTATCGACTGTCTCGATGCATTCCAGAAAGATGAGCAGACTAAAGGCATAGTTATGGTAGGTGAGATCGGCGGAACCTCGGAAGAAGAGGCTTCTGAATTTATTTTAAAGAATGTTACAAAACCGGTTATTGGTTTCATAGCAGGGCTTACGGCTCCGCCGGGACGGCGAATGGGACATGCAGGTGCTATTATAAGCGGTAAAAGCGGAACTGCCCAGGGCAAAATTGATGCAATGAAAAAAAGCGGAATACATATATGTGAGAATCTCGGTACTCTTGGCGAGATATGTGTTTCGGTATTCAAAAATGCATGAAACATTTACTGTTCAATGAGTTACCCATTGCCGGGCCAGGCTTTAACCAAGAATAATATTCTTGACAAGGAAGTCTTTTCAAGATAGGAACCACGCAATAATAGCTTGTAATATATAATAAATTTATTAACCGAAGAATTGAGAAGGGAATAGAATCATGGATTATTCGACTTTAACTTTCAATAAAGAAAACGGGATCGGAACTATTACCTTAAACCGTCCCAAACAGAAAAACGCTATCAATGGTGAAATGATAAATGAATTATCAGTGCTTATCAAGGCTATTTCCGTAGATGACGAAGTAAAAGTAGTAGTCTTAACCGGAGGAACTGATTACTTTGCAGCAGGTGCGGATATCAACCTTGTACAAAGCGTTGATTCACCTATGAAAGCATATGACTTCAGCCGTACAAGTCCGATTTCGGATCTGGATAAACTTGAAAAACCGTCTATAGCTGCTATCAGTGGTTTTTGTTTGGGTGGTGGGCTTGAATTGGCGCTGGCCTGTGATTTGAGAATTGCTTCGGAGACTTCTATGCTCGGGCAACCGGAAATTAACCTGGGAATTATTCCGGGATCAGGCGGAACCCAGAGATTAACAAGAATAGTCGGCATAGCCAAAGCAAAAGAATTGCTTTATACGGGAGATATAATAAATGCTGCTGAAGCTCATCGTATAAATCTTGTAAACAAAGTAGTTCCGGTAGATAGTCTGATGGATGAAGTTAACAAGATGGCAAAAAAAATTGCCAGTAAGCCTGCCTTGGCCATGAAGGTTACCAAGGTAGTCGTTAATACGGGAATTAACATGGATCTGGAATCGGCATTAAGGATGGAGTCACAATCATTTGCATTGCTTTTTTCCACTGAAGACAAGACAGAGGGTGTGGCGGCTTTCCTTGAAAAGAGAAAGCCGAATTTTAAAGGTAAATAAATTTAAGGTTTTAATGTTGGATTTTCCAATAATTGTATTGGATCTTTTAAGTAAAGATGATTTTAACGGATTCAATAAACATAAAAGACAGGAGGAAATATGGATTTAGGAATTAAAGATAAAGTTGCATTAATTACCGGATCAGGTGGAGGACTCGGCCGCATAGTTGCTTTACAATTGGCTCAGGAAGGATGCAAAATAGTTATAGCCGATGTTAGAAAAGAAGGCGTCGATAAGGTAGTTGAAGAAATTAAAGGATTGAACGTCGAGGTTATCGGTTTTCAGTGCGACATTACAAAAACTGATCAGATAGAAGCGATGCTTGCTGAAATTACTGCCAAATGGAAAGCAGTTGATATTCTTGTCAACAATGCTGCTGTGTTGGATAATATGGCTCCGATTGAAAAAATGAAAGATAATCTGTGGCTAAGAGATATAGCAGTTAATCTTACCGGAACTTATTATATCACCAAAGCATGTTTTACTGCTATGAAAGCTCAGAAATGGGGCCGTATTGTAACTATGTCTTCGGTTGCCGGTGCTTTGGGTGGATTCGGACAAGCCAGCTATTCAGCTTCAAAGAGCGGCGTAATTGGTCTTATGAGAACCGTAGCTTTGGAAGGCGGAAGATATAATATTACTGCTAACAGCATTGTCGGTGGTATTATCGCAACAGAAATATATCCCACAATACGTGAGGATATGAGAGAAAGACTGGAAAAGAGAACAGTGTTTTTACGCCCCGGCAAGCCTGCTGAAATTGCTGATTCAATTGTTTTTCTTTGCTCCGAAAGAGCCAGCTATGTTACCGGTACCGAAATGTATCTGACGGGTGGAATTCATCTTTTCACATTTTAATTTTTTCATATAAATTTTCTGTTATTACAAGAGGCGGGAAAGATTAAGCTCTTTCCCGCCTGGTTAAAATCGTTATTTGTCTTTTTTTAAAAGCATTTGACGTTAATATCGAAAAGTGTTATCAATATTTAGCTTGTATTTTAATATAGCTTCTGACGAAATTTTCTCAATTTCCTGCTGTTGTTTCTGCCTGCTGTACCGGAAAGCCAATCAAGCCTTTTTATGATATATAGCATATTATACCATATGCTATATAACTATTTTTGGTATATCATAAATTCGTTTTATAAAATTGGCTGTTCCACGCATGATGATATTTATCGTATTGATATAATTAATATTAAAATATTGGCATGGTTTAAGCAATATATCTTCAATTTAAAATAGGTTTTTATACTTATTATCTTCTACTATCTTGTAAAGGCTTATTGCCTGAGATCTTTTAAAAACGCATAGATTTAGCCTGATATAAAAGCGGTTAGGTTTTTAACTATCTATATATAAAATACAAAATACAAAAACAAAATTTGTTATGCCTGTCTTTTATCAGTTATATGTATAATAACGATTGTGGCGGTTAAAAACAAATTTTGAGTCGGAGATGTTCGGTGAACCAAATATATTTTAGATAAAGTTATCTTACCGCCGGATCAAAGTGGCGGATGAAATTAATTAGTAAATCAAACAACCTGAAAGGAGAGGAAAAATTATGTCAAAGTATGATGTAATCATAGCAGGTGCAGGTCATAATGGATTGATGGCCGGATGTTATCTTGCAAAAGCTGGTCTTAATGTATGTGTTGTAGAGCATCAGGATCAAATC
>JAHIFE010000140.1 GCA_018901125.1 Pseudomonadota bacterium
TGGTCAAGGTCAAGGCGGGTGAAAATTTTAACCGCAGGAATACATGGAGTATTTCGAGGATAGCGCTAAAGCTTCACTAAAGTGCAAAATTTTCGCCCAACGCAGAGATCGGCCAAAATGGGACGTTTTGAAACTGGCTCACAAGTTATACTCTTTTGCAAAATAGCGTTTAATGCTCATCGATTTTACCATTTAATACTCATTATTTTTGATATAAATTTGCTTTTATCAAAGTTAGGAATATCAGATATGAAGATATTAATTACCGGTGGAACAGGTTTTGTAGGGTCGTACCTTTCAGATGCCTTTGTCAAAAAAGGGTATCATGTTATATCTGTTGGCGGACCTCCGTCAGACAATGCATTGAGGCATCATAATTTAAAATATGTCTTAGCAGATACAACTCAAAAAGGCTCTTGGCAAGAAGAACTTAATGATGTTGACGCTGTTATCAATCTTGCCGGAAGGTCTATATTCAGCCGCTGGAATGAAGAATACAAAAAATCCATACACTCAAGCAGAATACTTACCACACGCAATCTCGTTGAAGCCCTTCCCTCAGGCAGAGACATTACTCTTTGCAGCACTTCGGCAGCAGGATACTATGGAAACAGGGGTGATGATATACTGGCTGAAGATGAGCCTGCCGGAAATGATTTTCTTGCGACAGTATGCACAGACTGGGAAAAAGAAGCGTTTAAGGCGAAAGACAAGGGAATCAGAGTTGCTGTAACACGTTTTGGCATTGTTCTCGGAAAAGGCGGCGGCGCGTTAAAACAAATGATACCGCCCATACGTTATTTTGTCGGAGGACCTCTTGGGAGCGGAAAGCAGTGGTTCCCATGGATTCATATCGAAGATCTTGTTTCGGCAATGCTTTTTATATTTGAGAACAAATCTGTAAGCGGAGCATTAAATTTTACTGCACCGGGATCCATCAGAAACATTGAATTGGTTAAAACAATTGCCGGAATTCTTCACAGGCCGGCCTTTATGCCTGCTCCCGCTTTTATAATAAAGATTTTGTTGGGAGAATTCGGAGCATCCATTCTGGCAAGCCAGCGTGTAATTCCCGAAAAGCTTTTAAAATATGGTTTTGAGTTTAAATATCCGGATATTAAGAGCGCGCTTAATAGTATTATCACAAGATGACAATGATTGTTTCCCTGTTTATTGATAGTATTTTGAAAAGGTGATGATTATCTGATTCAAATATCAGATATATTTCTTAAAACGTAAGGAAGTATCCCGCCGTTAATAAAATAGTTCATCTCTGACTTGGAATCAATTCTTGCAATAACATTAAATACTGTTTTTCTGCTATCTTTATGGCATGCTGAAACCAAAAGCTTTTTTTGAGGGTAAAAATTATTTTCAATTCCTTCAATATCGTAAACCTCTGTTCCGTCTAACCCCAGCACCTCATAATTTATCCCTTCATCAAATTGCAGAGGAAGTACTCCCATACAGACAAGATTGCTGCGGTGAATTCTTTCAAAACTTTCTGCAATCACGGCTTTAACTCCCAAAAGAAAAGTTCCTTTTGCTGCCCAGTCACGTGAACTTCCGGTTCCATATTCCCTGCCTGCTATTACTATTAGAGGAACGCCAGTATTCTTATAAGTCATTGCAGCATCATATATTGGCGCAAGTTCTTTTTCAGGAAGTAATGTGGTCCATCCTCCGCTTGTGCCGGGAGCAAGCTTATTTTTTAAGCGAATATTGCCAAATGTGCCACGCATCATTATTTCATGGTTTCCACGATACGAACCAAAAGAGTTAAATTCATCAGGTAATATTTTTTTACTGATAAGATATTTTCCGGCAGGACTGTCAACCGGAATTGCTCCAGCTGGTGATATATGATCGGTTGTTATAGAATCTCCAAGAAGAGCAAGCACTCTTGCATTTTTAATATCTTCAGTTTTGGGAATTGTTTTAGTTATATCGGTAAAAAAAGGAGGATTTTTAATATATATTGAGTCGATATCCCATTTAAAAATTGATCCGTCAGAAACCGGCAGTGATTGCCATTGTTCTGATCCTTCAAATACGGTGGAATACTCTTTTATGAACATATCCGGAGTTAAAAGAGTTTTTAAAATTTGGCTGATCTCTTTGGAAGATGGCCATATTTCACAAAGGAATATAGCCTTACCGTCTTTGGTTATTCCTATCGGCTCAGTTTCAAAATCGATATCGATTTTGCCGACTATTGCATAAGCTACTACAAGCGGCGGAGAAGCAAGAAAGTTTGCACGTATAAGGGGCGAAATCCTTCCTTCAAAATTCCGGTTGCCGCTTAATACCGAAGCAACAAGAAAATTATTTTTTGTTATAGCTTTTGCAACAGAATCATGAAGTGGGCCGCTATTTCCTATACAGGTAGTACAGCCGTAAGCTACAATATTAAACTTAAGCTTTTCAAGATATGACAACAGCCCTGATTTATTAAGGTAGCCGGAAACAACTTTGGAACCGGGAGCAATACTTGTTTTTACCCATGGTTTAACCGACAGGCCCTGTAAAACCGCATTTTTTGCAAGAAGACCCGCACCGATAAGAGCTGAAGGATTGGAAGTATTTGTGCAACTTGTTATTGCCGCAATAACAACAGAACCATGCCCTATGCTTGCCGAAACTCCACCATCCATATCAATACTAACGTGTGTGTTTTCCTGATCATGATCAACCTGATTTGTTTTATTAAATACTTCCTTAACCTGAAAAAGGGGTATACGCTGCTGAGGTTTTTTCGGACCGGCAATACAAGGTTGAACCGAACTCATATCAAATTCAATTGAATCATTAAATGTCGATGCGCTATCTGTATCTTCTCTGAAAAGTCCCTGTTCTTTTGTATATGTTTCAACCAGAGATATAATGTGCTCGGAACGGCCTGTTAATCGCAGGTATTTTAATGTAATATCATCTACCGGGAAAAACCCCATTGTAGCTCCGTATTCAGGGGCCATGTTTGCAATGGTTGCCCGATTTTCCAAGCTTAGGTTTGATAACCCGGGTCCGTAAAATTCCACAAATTTTCCTACAACGCCTTTTTTTCTCAAAAGCTCGGTTATATATAAAACAAGATCTGTTGCAGTTGCTTGATCGGAAAGTTCTCCCGTCAGTTTAAAACCAAGCACCTGAGGAGAAAGAAGATAATATGGATTTCCGAGCATCACAGCTTCAGCCTCAATTCCACCCACACCCCATCCAAGCACACCTGCTCCATTTATCATTGTTGTGTGTGAATCAAGGCCAAACACACTGTCAGGAAAAACGGTTTTTATATTTCCGGTCTCTTTTATAAAAACGACTCTTGCAAGGTATTCAAGGTTAACCTGATGGCATATGCCTGTTGCCGGAGGAACGACACGGAAATTATCAAAATTCTTCTGTCCCCATTTTAAAAAAGCATAGCGCTCAAAGTTGCGTTTGAACTCATAATAAATATTTTCTTCAAGAGAAGTTATTTTGCCATAAGAATCAACCTGAACCGAATGATCAATAACCAGCTCTGAAGGTATGCAGGGATTGATTTTCAAAGGGTCTCCGTAAAGACGATTTGAAGCATCGCGCATTGCAGCTAAATCGACTATGGCCGGAACTCCCGTAAAGTCCTGCAAAAGGACCCGGGCAGGCATAAAAGGCAACTCAAAGCTTTCTTTATCTATGCTCCACGAAGCAAGATTATTGATATCATTTTTTGTAAATAAAAAACCATCTTCATTTCTGATAAGATTTTCAAGAAGTATTTTTATGCAAGAAGGAAATCGAGATAAATCTTTAAAACCTGCCTCAGCGAGTTTGTTCAAACTGAAATATGTATATTCCTGATCATCCAATTTAAAAGTTGCTTTTGCACCAAAACTGTTTTTACTACCAGCCATATTTTCTCCACAATATTAATTAAAGCAGTTCGTTGTTTATTTTTTCACAAAGGTCAAAAGAGCTATTAAGTTTTTTACCATCTAACCCAATTGCGGGTACAGCTCCCATCAGAGAATTCGTAAGAATTACACCATCAGCAGCAAACAAATCATCCGGCAAAAATTTTTTATCCTCAAATTGATACCCCCATTTCAAAAGCAGTTTTTTGACTGCTGTTTCCATTATACCACAAAGCACATGGGTTGACACAGGTCTTATAATTTTATTTCCATAAACAATTAGAATATTTGCTGTATTGGTTTCAGATATACTTCCATCCGGATTAATTATCAGCGCTTCATCAGCCCCCTTTTCTTTTGCCCATTGCCCTGCAAGTAAATAGTATAAATAATTTAAAGTCTTATAGCTTGCAAGAGGGGTCTGCCTTGGTTCGGTATACAGAGCAAGATTTAATCCTTTATTGCTTTTTAACTGAGGCCTTTTTGAATAAGCTTTAGCAATAACCAATAAATCATAGTTTGCCATAGAATAGTTTTCTCCGCCTTTTGCTGCAATAATCTTTGCGGAAACTGTTTCATTTAAAAGCCCGTTTGCTGCAATCACCTGTTTGATTATATCTTCCCATGTTAAATCTGGCGGGGTATCTTTGAAAAAATATTCCCATGCATTATTAAACCTGCGGATATGTTCATTAAGAAAAGCCGGATTTCCTTTATTTACACGGATTGTTTCAAAAAACCCATATCCATACATAAAACCTTCACTGCAAGCACAAACGCATGAGTTATCATCAGGTTTTAATATGCCATTATGCCAGATGAATGATTTCTCAATCGCGGCTTCTTTTGTTGTTTCAAATGTATCCATTATTGTCCGGCCTTTGTGCAAAGTCTCATCGTATTCATCTTCAGGATTTGAATCCAAAACTATCCCACCTCCGACTGAATAAACAATCTTGTTGTTTAAAAGACTGATAGTGCGTATTGCTATTGAAAAATCCATTGTATTATGAAAACTTATATAACCGATTGATCCGGTATAGATATGGCGGCGGCAGGGTTCAAGCTCATCAATGATCTCCATAGCTCTTATTTTAGGACAACCTGTTATGGAACCTCCTGGAAAAATTGCCTTGATTAAATCCACCTGATCCTTATCATCTTTAAGAATCCCTTCCACAACTGATACAAGATGATATACATTCCGGTAAGCTTCTATTCTTTTATGCTCCACGACTTCAACAGATCCTGCTTTACAAACTTTACCGAAGTCATTGCGAAGAAGATCAACTATCATGGACAGTTCGGCATCATCTTTACTGCTTTCCAAAAGATCACTTTTCAGTTTTTCATCTTCTGAAGGTGTTGCCCCCCTTGGTCTTGTACCCTTTATCGGTCTTGTTTCAATCTTAGTTCCCTGTTGGAGTATAAAGCGTTCCGGAGAAGTAGAAATGATTTGAAGAGTATCACCGTTAATGTATGAAAAAAATGCTGCGGGATTATTTTCGTAAAGTGTAGCAAAAAGGGCGAAAGCATCCCCTGAAAAATCAGCTATAAAACGCTGCGACAGGTTGACCTGATAAACATCACCCGCTTTAATGTATTCTTTGATTTTATTAACAGCTTCAATGTATGAATCTTTACTGAAACACGATGTAAAATTTCCTGCATGCATTTCATTTCTCTTTTTAGAAAGTCTGCCTTCAAAGATTTGCCTGAATGTATGAAGGGCTTTGTCTTTGTCCTTATTTTGCGGAGAAATAATCAGATCGGTCTCATCAGTTAACCTGTCATGAACAACTGTTATTGAAGGAGCATAAAACAAAACATCCGGCATTTGTATATCATTAAGACTTGTCCGGGGCAATTTTTCAAGTGAGTCTTTTAGATCATATGACAAGTAGCCCATAAGTCCTGACATAAATGGGATATCATTATAAGCATCATTCATTTTGTATTTATTTAATATTAACCGAAGCACATCGAAAGGGTTTGAATTGTAATGAATAGTTCCTTCTGAAGTAGTAAGGTAAAGATTTTGATTATAACCTGAAACAGTAAGCCATGGCAATATTCCCAGTATATGATATCTTGCACAATCATGGTCTCCGCCGCTCATAAAAACCACGGTTCCTGCAAGATGAGCAAACCTTGAAACAAAATCCATAAACGGTTCGCCCAACACTATTTTTTGTCTGTAATTATTTTCGGTTTTTTTCTCAAAATCTTTTTTTGCAGGCATGTTATCCAGATTTCAGCGTTTATTAATATTTAAAAAATTATCCACAAGTATCCGGCCATTTTCAGTTAAAAAACTTTCCGGATGAAATTGGACACCATGTAGCGGATAAATATCATGAGAAAGCCCCATAATAGTTCCATCAGTGGTTCTGGCTGTTACTGCAAGCAAGCTTTCGTTCAATTTTACCATAAGCGAATGATATCGAGCTGCCCTGAAAGGAAGCGGCATACCTTTGAAAATGCCGATGTTATTATGTTCAATCATACTCGTTTTCCCATGCATAGGCTGAAAAGAGCGAACGGTAATGCCTCCAAAAGCCTCGTTAATGCATTGCATTCCAAGACAAACCCCGAGAATAGGGATTTTTTTATAAAAAGTTTTTATGATGAGTGTCGATATGCCGGAATTTGCCGGATCCTTCGGGCCGGGGCTGACAAGAATATAATCCGGCTTCATTACTTCAATCTGCCTGATAGTGATCATATCATTTCTATGAACTTCTACAGAAAGATCATAGAGCATAAACATCTGCACAAGATTGAATGTAAAAGAATCATAATTGTCTATAACTAAAAGCTTTTTCAAAATAAGGTTCCTGATAATTTCAATATGGACAACAATGTTGAAATTATAACTTTATTTAAAGGACGGAATTCCCCTATCCAGTTGATAGAATCAAATTTAATATAATAGCTATCTGTTAAACATTATGATAGATATCAATTCATATATACTGAATCCAATAAATATTTTTTTAATTCTGCCGATATATATATTTATAAGTTCAAACAGCAAAATGTATTATATTGTTTTATGTGTCAACTCAATATATTATCAAATTTTAAATAAGTGAATAACTTATGGATATAATTATACCTGCTCATGCGAACAAGAATATGATATGTTTTTGGACACTCATGTAATTGCATTTACAATAATTATTGCTGTATTCTTCAAGAGATGATATACAACTGTTATTCAGTTTTTTATAAATAATCGAAAAGAGCCATAAAGCGTAAGGAATATCAAGTGATAAAATTCCATTGCAAAAAGAAGTATTGCCTGCCACTTATTTATATAGTGATTTCGATATTTTTTTTATTTTATTCGAATATAATATCGGCTTCTGATAAACTTCCAGGGTTTAAAAACAATACAGGCTATACAGGCTATAAAAATAAATCTAATATAGCTCCAAAAACCAGAGCCGTTGTAGCAATGGATGTATCAACAGGAAAGATACTTTACGCTAAAAATCCTGATCTTAAATGTTTTCCTGCAAGTACTACAAAATTAATGACCGCTATCGTATCTATTGAAAACGCTGATCTCAACAGAATCGTTATCGTTAGCAAAAACGCATCAAACGTATCTCCCCATAGAGCTGGTTTTAAAACAGGAGATAAGGTAACAGTTGAGAAACTTCTTTATGCAGCATTAATTGGCTCAGCTAATGATGCCGCTGTTGCGCTTGCCGAAGGGATCTCAGGATCTGTGCCGGAGTTTGTTGAACTTATGAATAAAAAAGCTGCCGAAATCGGAGCGAATAACACCAGATTTATAAATCCAAACGGTCTTCCCGGAACGGGGCAATATATAACAGCGTCAGATTTGTCAAAGATAATGCAATATGCGCTTAGGTATCCGATATTGAAAGAAATTATAGGCACACGATTTGCTGAAATTTCAACCCTTGGTGGAACACCCATATTTTTAAAAAATACAAATAAGTTATTATGGTCTGATGAAGAGATTATCGGAGGAAAGACAGGATACACACGAAGAGCAGGCCACTGTTTCGTAGGAGCTGCCGAACGGGAAAATGATAAAATTATAGTGGCTCTGCTTGGAAGCCCTAGCAGAAAGGACCTTTGGAAACAGTCAGAAACACTTATTGAAAAGGGATTTGAAGTAAAAGAAAACGGTGAGGAACCACTTGTTTATTGCACACAAACAAAATCCTTTTTAGAAAAATCATCTTTCGGTAATAGTGTTAAGCTAAAAAATAATAAGAAATACTCTGGAAAAAGATCTATATCGCGTAAATCTAAAAAACATAAAAGAGAACAGATGCTGGCAAAAAACAATTATATAAATAAAAATATTGCAAACGCAAAATATAATTCAGTAAAGATAATCAATAGTTCAGCATCAACAAAAGATGAAATCAAAATTTAAGATTGACCGGCTTTATACGAGCCAATCATTTGTGATTATGTTGCTTATAAAGAAATGCTCTTTGGCGTAAGGCGTTTCTTTTAACAAAAGCCCATAAATCAGCTAATTCGGCAGATGAAACTTTCATACCCTCTATGAGTATGGCATCAATTATTTTATTTTGCTTGGCAGCAATATTTAGCCAATGGCGGAGCGTACGGAATTCGATTCCCAATGATTCTGTAACGCGTCGCAAGGGCATGCCTTTGGCCAATAATTTAAGTGCTTTCAGAAAATTTTCTTCAGAAGATCTGAGATCATAAAAAATAGTACCTGTACTGTTGCAAAAGGATTTCCCACATTCTTTACAAAGAAATCTGCGGCCTCTGTTTCTTCCTTTTCTCTTGTACGTTCCATTTAAAACTATATTATTTTTACCATAAATACCACAAAAAGCGCATTTTGAATTCTGGCATGCCGGTTTATCTGAATTGCTATAATTATCTATCTTAGCGTTTATTTTCTTATTATATTGATTGGTTATCAATGGTATATTAAATGAAGTATATTTATCGACCGCTGAAGCACAGGAATCATCATCAACTGTTAATGCAGCAGAATCATCAACTATTAATGCATCACTAAGACACAATTTGCCAAGTGAGTATTTTTTGGACAATTTAAGAACCATATTTGATGTTTTAGGTTTAATGGCCGGCAACACTTCTACTTTTGTTCTGTTCAGATCATCCTTCTCTTTTTTTTCATACTCTTTAACCAGCCAATCCCATGGTCCATTAGGTCTCATCAGAACATCCAATTTAACTTCATATAGTTTATTAGAAATTTCAGAGTCCATATTGTTATAACATTCTACCACCTTCATTCCCATGTTACTCAAAAGCTTATTTTCTTCTTGCAAAGCTGAATAATTGGCAACAATATATCTTCCTTTTTGTTTTATTTCAGAAAGGCATCGTGCAGCATGTATAAGTTTATAATGAGATATATTTAAACTTGCCGTATAGGAAGAAAAATATAATAAGACCCCATCGTTGAGAGCAAAAACATTGCTGATTCTTTCGGGGGTTAGGTAATCCTCAAATGTTTTTTGCTTCTTGAGTTGGTTATAAAATTCCGTTTTTAATGGCAGCCAAATACTATGGCCAACATAATGTCCCCATGAGTCAAAGATTATTTGGTTCAGATCTGGAAGAATTACAGAAGCTTTTTCAACAACGTCTCTTCGTAAAGGCTTGGCTGTACAGTAAATATCACGATGACAGGCAAGCACCATGCTAATATGTTTGTCTGTAGATATGCGTTCACAATTTATTGTAGGATCAATACCCGTTTTTTCAGGATACCTGAATAAATCATGCTGCAAAGATTGTGCTTCTAATGATGAGTAAGCAAAGCGCCTTTTCTGCAAGGAATACCAGAGTGGCTGATCCGCATTAAGAGCTACACAAACCTGCATGGGTATACCAGTAACCTCGGAAAGATCATGTAGATTTTCTATTCGTGCTCGGCGCCGGTTTGCTTCCCAATTCCTTAGTTGCCTGACGCTTACCCCAATCAATCCGGATATCGTTTCCTGACTAAGTTTACGCCATTGCCGATAGTCTTTAATCAGAGATCCAAGTGACTCGTAGAGTTTGGCATCACTATAGGAAATCTTTGTTCCTCGTAAATAAGCCATGGATTATTTATACTCCATAAAAAACAGATTATAAAAGTTATACTAACTGACCAAGCCTACTTATCAAAAACTCTAAAATGCTCTAGTTATATTATTAACGACTTAACAGAATGGAAGCAGCAATGCGCTGATGTTTCACACTTTTCATTATGCTTAGAAGACGTTTTTTTGTCAAGAACTAAGAAGTGTCCCAATTTCTAAATTTTATTCAGATTACTATGTTTTTTTAACCAGTCATTGATCACAAATAAATATTATAGGGAGACACTCTCCTGCATTAATCAGCTCTTTTGTTGTTTCATGTCTTGCCTGACAGCAAAAAGTAGTTGATATGCCTCTCCAAAAGAGCTGTTTAATGTAGTAGAGGAAAATAATTAAAACAATGATAAAGGTGGAAGGAGAAAAGGAGAAAATGAAACGAATGAGAATTTTAAATTATTTGGGGTTGTCGTTATGTTCGCTGTTCATTCTGATCTTGTGTAGTGGTGAAGTTTTGGCTATGGATTTGCCCAAGGTGATAGACAAGACCAACTGTAGTCAATACAAAGACCTTCTCATTCCTGCTATGTACCGTGCGGTTGAAAAAGGTGACTATGTTGTTACACCGGGAAAATTAAACTTCAAATACAAACAAAATGACAGTTTTATTGAAGCTAGCGCAAAAAATGAAGGAAAATTCGATCTAACCGCTGAAGGCGATTTAATCAGTAAAAGCACTGGGAAATACCCGGAAAATGTTTACGGTTATCCTTTTCCCAAAATTGATATTAAAGATCCCAAGGCCGCGAGTAAGATCATATATAACTTCAATTTCCAGAGATATCGCCTTATGTGCACAAAAGATAAAATCCGTGTTATGTGGATAAACCCAAATGGAGAAGAACGCTACGTTGCAGGAATGGATCACCGCCTTTATATGAATGGCCGGCCGCCGGGCCAGGACATAAAAAATCCCGATAAGGTTCTCACTTATGAATTTCAAAGAGTTTTGGAACCTATGAGTACCAGGGGAACTAACACAATGTCCTATATTTATATGGACGAGAGAGATAATACCAATTATGCCTATGTTCCTGCCATCCGCAGAATGCGGCAAACCACCTCAACTGCAAGATCCGATCCTTATATGGGCTCTGATGCATGGATGGATACAAATTATATGTGGGGTGGAAAAGACCGTTCCATGAAATGGAAGTACGTGGGAGAAAAAACAATTCTTGCTTCTTTTACCAGTCCCAATATGCTGCCGGCGCAGGCATCGCCGGATGGAAAGATGCTCAGGGTATTTCCATTTAGCGGTCCTAGTATTCCATTCGGCTTTCAAAACCCAAACTGGAAGGGAGCAGCATGGGCGCCTCAGAATATTACCTATGTTCCAAGAAAGGTATGGGTTATAGAACAAATGCCTAAAGATCCTTATTATAACTGGGGGCTGCATATAAATTATATTGATCAGGAAACTTTTACCATATGGTACAAGGAAGTACATGAAAAATCCGGCGATTTTCGGACATGGATTACTTTTTTAGTGCATTACAGTGAAGACCCAAGCGGCAGAAACAATACTGGTGATCATGATACTCAGCTCTATATTGATGAAAAAGCCCGGCATGCTTCATCTACAAATCGATCATTTGACCCGGAATCATTCTTGTTTATACCTGCTTCAGAACTAAACGCCAGCTTTTATGGTGTAAATAATTTCTTGCTGTTGTCAAAATAAGACATATTCAAACAAACGCCACTAATAAATCGAGGGCATACAAGACCCGGATTTAGGTGAGGGCGAAAACAATCGAAGATTCCCGACTATTCACAGCCGGGAATTTTCGATCTATTTATCCGACAGGAAAGGCATCACCTATTGATATTATTTGCTAATTAAACCCATCTTTCGCATCTTACTTCTGAGTGTGCTGGGATTCACTTCTAGTAGTTCCGCCGCTCCTCCGGGTCCGTTGATTTTACCTCCGGTCTTTTTCAATGTATTTTTGATATGCCAGGATACCAGCTTATCAAGTCCCAATGGTACCTTATTATAATTATCAAAAACATCGACAGATGAGATCAATCTGTTTAAATCTGCCTGTGGGAAAACAATTTTTACTATCTCTTTCATATGCAGAGAGATTTTTTCTATTGCTGAAGTCCCATGATCCTGTTTTCCAATATCAAGCTGTTCCGTTTCAACTTTTTGTAAAAGAGAATCTTCAAAATTCATGGGACCCGAAATATTTTGTCCCTGATATTGAATTAAAATCCTTTCCACATGGTTTTCGAGTTCCCGTACGTTACCTGGCCAGTTATAGGCTTTTAGCTGATCAATCGCTCCGGAATCAACTTTTGGTGGAGGGGATATATTTTGTTCAATGGATTTTCGTTCAATAAAATAGTAAACCAGTTTCTGAATATCTTCTCTTCTTTCACGCAAGGGTGGAATTCTGATGGGTAAAACATTCAATCTGAACCAGAGATCTTCTCTGAATCGGTTTGTATTTACCATATTTTTCAGATCCCTGTTTGTGGCAGCAATAATTCTTACATCCACAGGTATCGGCATGGTACCTCCAACACGCTCTATTTGTTTATCCTGTAATACTCGCAGGAGTCTTATCTGTGCTTCCTGCGGTAACTCCCCGATTTCATCAAGTAGTATGGTGCCCTTGTGTGCCCGTTCAAACCTGCCGCGTTTTTGATAAAATGCTCCTGTAAAAGCACCTTTTTCATGCCCAAAAAGCTCACTGTCAATAAGGGTATCCGGAATTGCACCACAATTTACCTTGATAAAAGGCTGATTTTTACGAGGTGAAGAATAATGGATGGCGTTTGCAATTACTTCCTTGCCAACTCCGGTTTCGCCAAGCAGTAGAACAGGGATATTTATAGGAGAAACCTGTCTTACCACATCGAAAACCTGTTTCAGGCCTGCATCCTTGCCTATGATTTCGTCACCGGAAATGCGAAGCATTTCCTTATAAAGATAGCGGTTATCATCAGCAAGCATTTCTTTTAACTTTAGTACTTCCTGATGTTTTAGGGCGTTTGACATTGCAATGGCAAAAGGATCATGCAACATAGACAACAAGCGGGCATGTTCGCTTTCATATTGACCGGCCCCGATCAAATAAGTTACCAGAGCGAAAAATCTTTTATCCTGTATTTTAAGAGGCAGAGTCATGGTCGACATATCGGGCCTATCGATCAAAGAGATTACTTTCAGCATAGCCGGAAACATCTCGGGCTTGTTAATTATTATAACATCCTGAAGGCTTGCCCAATGGCTTTCAACCTCAGATCTGATCTCAGGAGGCAAATGAATAATCCGGTCCATTTTTTCTATCTTATAACGGCTGACATGAGCCAGAGTTTCTATAGCAGGCATACCAGGTTCGCCTATAACAAGATTCATACCGGTTAAAGGTATAAATTTTTCTAGATATTCCAGAGCCTTCCACATGGCTGTTTCGATATCCAGGCTTCCACAGATTCTCATTGTCGCCTGACGAAAAAATTCGTTTGCATCTATATCCATAGAGTCCTCTTTGCTAATAATGTGTCTGGAGAATGAAAATAAAGACAATAGCTATATATCACAATATTATTGCTTAATAAAACTATTGTTATCCTATTTAGATGATAAGAAAATAAATATATTCATAACAATATGATATTATAAATATTAATAATTTGGCATGATTTAAGCTAATACATCTGAAGCTACACAAATTTAGAATGAACACAAGATTCATAAGGATATATTAAATATATATAAATGTTCACAATTAAGAATGAAAGGATTTAGCAATGGAAGAGCAATTCAATTACTTGTTTACGCCTATTAAGATCGGACCAAAGACCGTAAAAAACAGGATATATTTTGGACCTCACGGATCAATGATGGCTGATAAAAATTATATCATGGATGACAGATATGTTGAATACTTAAGAACCAGGGCAAAAGGTGGCGCAGGACTGATTATAGCAGGAATGATGACTGTGATGCAAAACGCCAGAGATCTGGCGGGCATTCAGGAAATTCATGACAAAAGTGTTATACCTATGCTGAAAAAACTTGCCGAAGCCTTGCACAATGAAGGAGCTGTTGCACTGGTTCAGCTTTGTCATACCGGAAGAGAATCCGATCCGGAGTTAAGCCGTTTACCTGCCTGGTCTGCATCCGCTATTCCATCAGGAGCAATGTTTCGCGATGTTCCCAAGGAAATGGAAATAGAAGACATACAGGAAGTAGTCAAGGCTTTTAAAAGAGCGGCTGAGTTTGTAAAAGAAGCCGGTTTAGATGGAGTTGAAATTCATGGTGGTTCAGGCTATTTGCCTCAGCAGTTTATGTCGCCAATCACAAACATCAGGACAGATGAATATGGCGGAAGTTTTGAAAATCGACTTAAGTTTCCAATGGAATTAATTGATGCAATCCGTGATGCTTTGGGTAAAGATCTTGTTTTAGGAATGAGGCTTTCAGGCGATGACTTCATACCGGGCGGAAACGGGATTGATGAATATAAAGAAATTGCAAGAAAACTTGAGGCTACCGGAAAGATAGACTTTTTGCATGTAGGAGGTCCCTTCTATGAGGGAATATATGGCCTGGGCATGGGCATGCAGGTGCCTTTGGGCTTTTATACTCCTCATGCTGTGGGGTTCAAAGAAGTTGTGGATCTTCCTGTGTTAAATGATTTCAGGATCAATGATCCTGTTCAGGGTGATAAGATTCTGGCCAATGGCCAGGGTGATATGGTGGGTATGATTCGGGCCCTTATAGCAGATCCCGAACTTCCTAATAAAGCCAAAGATGGAAGACTGGAAGAAATCCGTTCCTGTATTGCCTGTGATCAGGGTTGTATAGGCCGTGCTTTTAAAGGAAAAGCACTAACATGCCTCCAGAATGCCGCAACCGGTCTGGAAAATGAGATCGGAACGCTTGAAACTATTACTGCTAAAAAGAAGATACTTGTTGTAGGCGGAGGTCCTGCAGGAATGGAGACTGCCCGTGTGGCGAAGCTAAGAGGCCATGATGTGGTTCTTTATGAAAAGGAGAATGAACTGGGCGGTCAGGTTAATATAGCAGTAAAATCGCCAAGCAGGGCTGAGTTTGGAGGAATTACCAGGTATCTTGTTAAACAGATGGAAATATTGGGAGTCAAGGTTAATCTTGGAGTTACTGCAACACCTGAGATGGTGGCTAAAGAAAATCCTGATGTAGTAGTTATTGCTACCGGTTCAAAGCCTTATAAACCGTCCATTCCTGGTGTGGACCAGGAGAATGTGGTCAATGTATGGGAAGTATTGCAGGATAAGGTTAAGATCGGTGAAAATGTTGTGGTGGTGGATGGCGGTGAGGGGCACTGGCAATGCTGCAGTACTGCTGAATATCTGCTTGAAAGAGGCAAGAAAGTTGAAATAATAACTCCTTTATTGTTTGTAGGCATGGAGCTTGCTGCTACAGCGGACTTAATGCCTTTTTATGTGCGGGTAAGATCAAAAGGGATGAAATTCACGCCTAACGTTTATTTGACACAGATTTCTGGAAATACACTAACGGTTCTTGATGTGTATGCCGGAAGTATGGAAACTATAGAAGGTGTAGATACTATAGTACTTGCAGCCGGAAACCGGTCAGATGATAAGCTGTATAAGGAATTAAAAGGAAAAGTAAAAGAGCTTCACAGAATAGGAGATTGCGTATCTCCCAGAAGAGCGCTTGAAGCTATTTATGAAGGATACAATCTGGGAAGAATATTATAGCATTATATTTTGTTTAGGAGAAAGGTTATGAAAGAAGATATTTATTCGGCACTATGTGAACACATGAACAAATCACTGGTGGCTGCTCCAAAAACTGATGAATTTATAGAAATCTTACGCATCAGATTCACTCAAAAAGAAGCACAGACGGCATTATTACTACCGCTTCTTCCGCAGGAACTATCTATGATTGCAGAATCTGCAGGTAAAAAGGTGGAAGAAATCAGGCCTATGCTTGAACAAATGGCCGACAAAGGCCTGGTATATAAAATGACTGTCCTTCAGGAAGGAAAGTCTCTTGAATTTTATCATCTTTTTGGTACCATTATGGGTATATGGGAAACTTCTTTTGCAAAAGGAGAGAAAACTCCTCAAACGGAACAATTGGCGAGCCTCTGGCGGCAATATTATGATGCCGGCTGGGGAAAGGAGATGCACCGTACAAAGACTCCTGTTGCCAGAATTATCCCGGTAGAAAAATCAATTGAAACGCAACGCGAAGTTGTTCCCTATGAGAGAGCTTCTGAACTTATGAAAGACGAGGATTACTTTGCAGTAATTCATTGCCCTTGCAGATCAGCAGCACATTTGACCGGTAAAGGCTGCGGCAAACCCACGGAAGTTTGTCTTCACTGGGGAGACATGGCAAAGTATTTTGTTGAAAGAGGTTTCGGCAGAAAACTTAATAAACAGGAAGCATTTGATATTCTGGATATAACTGAAAAGGCAGGACTTGTCCACCTTACTATCAATACCCAGGAGGGTTGCTTTGCTATCTGTAGTTGCTGTTCTTGCTGCTGTAATGTATTAAGGGCAATCACCGAACTAGCCAAGCCAGGTGCTGTGGCAAATTCCATGTATCTGCCTGTAGTTGATTCCGAAAAATGCAGCGCATGCAGTGTTTGTGAAGAACGCTGTCATGTTGATGCCATTAAAGTAATTGATGATGTTGCAAAAGTTGAAAAAGACAAATGCATTGGCTGTGGCCTTTGTGCAACAGCATGTCCCGATGAAGCAATACTGCTTGAAAAAAGAGAAGATTACACGGGGCCGTTTGCAACTATTGAAAAAATGGCTGAGGCCATTATAATGGAAAGAATGCAATAAACGGAGTTTTAAATTATGCATGAGCTTCCCGTAATAAAAAGTATACTCGATATTTGCTTAAAGCATGCTACAATAAACAGCGCAAATAAAATCTTAACCATTGAATTGAAAGTCGGTGAGATGAGTGATCTTGAACCGGAATGGATGCAGCGTTATTTTGATTTTGTCAGTAAAGGCAGCATTGCTGAAGGCGCTAAACTTGTAATAGAAAAAACTCCTGTTTTGTTTCAGTGTGACGCATGTTCCCATCAGTTTAAGATCGATATCAAAAATTTAAAAGCTGCAAAATGCCCTGAATGCGGTACAGACAAATGCACGCTTATATCAGGCAGTGAATACTATATCAGCAACATTGGAGTAATATAATGGAAAATATCAGGCTTATTGAAGTTAAAGAAGGAATTTTATCCGAAAACGGGAAGCTGGCTGATGAATTAAGAAAACAACTTGCCAAAGAAAAGACATTCCTTCTCAATCTTATGGCATCACCCGGCTCCGGAAAGACCAGTCTTATTTTAAAGACAATTGATGCTTTAAAAGATGACTTGCGTATTGCAGTAATAGAAGCTGATATTGATTCTATCGTAGATTCGGAAAAGGTGGCGGCTGTTGGCATTCCGGCTGTTCAGCTGAGAACGGGCGGGTTTTGCCATCTGGATGCTTCCATGGTCAAAAAGGGCCTTGATACAATGGATCTGAACGCCTTTGACCTTATATTTATAGAAAATGTGGGTAATCTGGTATGTCCTGCTGAATTTGATACAGGCGCTGTAAAAAATGCCATGATCTTGAGCGTGCCGGAAGGCGATGACAAGCCGCTTAAATACCCTCTTATGTTCACCGTTTGTGATGTACTGATTGTTAATAAGATGGATTTTCTGGAATTGACCGATTTTGATATGCAAAAGCTAAGAGAAAGGGTGATGATTTTAAATCCTGAAATCAGGATTATTGAAGTGTCCTGCAGGACAGGCCATGGCATAGATATATGGGCTGACTGGCTGAGAAATGAGGTTAAAGCCTTTATAGGTGGCCCTGCCTAAAAGCTTTTAAAAGTACGTCAAGGCTTAAGACAGAATTTCTTTATATTCTTTCATAGTTCTACCGACCCACTACGAAATATATCAGGTTTTTGAACTGTAATAACTGGCATAACAAACACTGCTTTATGCAGAGATCCGGAATATCGGCAAGACCCAAAACATAAAGGAGAAGGTAACATGACTGAAGACTACGGAGTTCATTTAACATCAGAAGAAGAAACCAGGGTAGATGAGATATGTAAAAAAATCAGGAAACGAGTTGCAAGTGAACAAATAACACCTCGTGAGCGCTTTGAGGCTGTTTACCGTGGAGAAACTCCTGACAGAATTCCGATTCAGGTATGCGCGATAGGTCTGCATGCAGCATCGAACTACGGCGTTACTACCTCCGATTTATACAGTGATCCAAAAATTGCACTTTTCGCCTATCTTACACATCTTGAGCGATTTGGCTATGACACGCTTTCCGCCTTCAGATTCAGCGCCGGAGAAAAAGAATTCGGAGCAAAGATGGTTTACAGTGATCATGGGGTCCCTTTTGTTAATGAAAGCATACTTGATACAGCAGCGGATCTTGGTAAAGTAAAGATACCGGATGTACGCAAGGACGGCACCCTGCCATGGCAGCTTTGGATGCTTGGAATTCTCAAAAAAAAGCTTGGCGATATTATGCCTATCTTTGGTTTTATGCCTATTCCCGGTGCAATAGGTCCCGTTATTATGCCTATGGACAAGCAATTTTTAGCCCTTCGTAAAGATCCGGTACTTGCTCACTGCGTAGCCGCTCTGGTTATGAAGTTTACAATTGATTACGGTACAGCGATGTTTGAAGCAGGGGCGGATATGATCTATATTGTAGGAGTTGATGACCAGGTTTCTTATGCCATGCATAGGCAATTTGAGTTTCCTTATGTGTGCGGGCTGGTTAAATCATTGCCCTGTCCGTGTTTTATCATAGGAGCAGGTGACTGGTCACATGTTCTGGAATCATACGCCGAAGCCGGAGTCCAGGGTTTTTTCCTTCACAGCGGACAACCGACACCTCTGGAAAAAGCCAAAGAAGTTGCGATGAGTCATAAACTGACATTACGCTACGGCATAAGCAATAACTTGCTGGTGCATGGGCCAGTAGATAAAATTCGCAATGAGGTAAAAAGGCTTATACAACAAGGATGGCCGGGCGGGCGTTTTGTATTGGCTACAGATGGTTTGGATATAAATACGCCTGCTGAGCATTTGGATGTTTTCGTTGAAGCAGCCAAAGAGTATGGAAAATTTCCCTTGAAAATATAACGGATATTATTTGGGGGCTGCACAGATATTATGGCACTCGAATATTATCTATTATCAGACCAGCTCCAAAGAGCCGCACGTCGGCGAAGAGAATTTCTTTTGACAAAAGACCATAATATATCAAGTTCAGCCTGCGAAATTTCGGGATCTTTCTTAAGAATGGCATCGATTTTATCGCACTGTCCGGCGGCAACACCAAGCCAGCGACGGATAGTATTGAAAGTTATCCCTAAAGAGTCCGCTGCTTTTTGCAAAGGCATTCCTTTAAGCAATAGTTTAAGGGCCTTTAGAATTTTATCTTCTGAAGATCTGAGATCATAAAAGATAGTTCCGGTTCTGTTGCAAAATGATTTGCCACATGATTTACAGATAAACCGGCGGCCAGGGGTACCGTCTTTTGTCTTGTAAGTCCCGTTTGATACTATATTACCTTGTTGCGTTTTACCATAAAGTTTGCATTTTAAATTTGTACAAGCTTGCCTTATTGGTTTGATGCATTTCATGTTTTTGTTTTGGTCATAAGATAAATTCTCATCAACTACAGGAGATGTTTCATCAACGTCTATGAAAGAACTATATTTCAGCACCCTCCCCTCTTTCCCATCAAATATCTCAGATAGTCTTCCCCGAGACTTTGTGAGTTCCATATGAATATCCAAATTTTGTTCATAGATAACTGAACTGCTTTCATCGTATTTATATGTATAATCTCTTACAAACCTCATACCCATATTATTCTGGATTTTTATTGCTTCTTTCGTAGCCGTATGAGTGGCGAGAAGAAATCTTTCTTTTTGTTTTATCTCAGAAAGATTTTGAGTACTGTCTGAAACAAGGCGGCGCGCAACGCTAACAGAAGCTGAATATACGGAATAATAGAATAAAACCCCCTCATCCATACTTATAATATCATTAATATTTTTTGAAGTCAGATAATTATCTATGCTCTTTGATTTTATAATATAGTTATATATATCGGTTTTTATGGGCAAACATACTTGATGCCCTACATAATGACTCCAACAGTCAAAGGCGATGTTATTAAGACTGGGAAGAAGCAAGGTAGCTTTTTTAATCACATCTCTTGGCAAAGGTCTATCGGTACCGTAAATGTCACGATGACATGAAAGAATCATATCAATTTGCCTGTCTGTTGTAATCGGTATATATTTTATAAGAAAATCGTCTGCGGATTTTCCGTTATATCTGAATAATTCACGTGACGAAAATTGATCTTCCTCAATCAAGGAATACTTGAACAACCTTTTATCTAAAGAATACCAGACAGGCTGGTCAGCGTTAAGTGAAATTAATGCCTGCATAGGGATTCCGGTAAATTCGGAAAGATCGTGGAGATTTTCAATTCTGGCACGACGGCGATCAGTTTCCCAGTTTTGCAATTCACGAACGCTTATTTGGATTGATTCGGAGAGTTTTTGCTGACTCATCTTCCGCCATTGCCGGTATTCTTTAATAATATGACCAAGAGAATAATAAAGTTTGGCATTATCAGACGAAATCTTTGTTCCTTGTATTAAAGTCATAGATTATATATTCTTCTTTTATATAAAAATTTATAAAAAATACATGATCAAATCTGATTCAATAGACGACAGTTTTAGGTTTAATAGATCGGAAACAATTAATTTCATATCATATATCTTTCCATTTAATTAATATGGATTTTTTTGTCAATAACCATGAATTTATTTTACACAATATGTGATACTTGTTTAATCTTGACATAAGGCACTGATATTATAATTATTTTAACCTTTTTAATAGGAACTTAATATAACAATCACCTATCACCAAAGGGAGAATAACGAATGACAGGTTCCAAGCCAGAAAGCCAGGACCACGAAGAACGATTGCTGATAGATGGTCGCCTCACAGCCGCTAAATCCGGCGCAACTTTTAATAACATTAATCCTGCTACAGAAGAAGTCATGGGCGTGGTGGCCGATGCGTCCGCAGAGGACATGGACCGTGCTATCGCTGCAGCAAGAAAGGCGTTCGACAAAACCGACTGGGCGACCAATCACGCATTTCGCAAGAAATGTTTAGAGCAGCTTCACACGGCAATCAATGAGGAAAAGGAGCTTTTGAGGGCAGAACTTGTTGCTGAAGTAGGTGCCCCGATTACGCTGACATATGGTCCGCAGCTTGATTGGCCATTATCCGACGGATTGTTATGGCCTGCACAGCAGATTGAAACCTATCCGTGGAACCGCAGGATTTCCGATCAGACATTAGGCGGTGGAAAACCGACCTGCCGCTGGGTCTGGAAAGAGCCTATCGGTGTTATAGCAGCAGTAATCCCGTGGAATTTTCCCTTCGAAATTACTATCAACAAAATCGGTCCAGCGCTCGCCACCGGAAATACCATGATTATCAAAGCAGCAACCCAGACACCATGGAATGCGACGAGGATCGGCCGTTTAATAGCTGAGAAAACAGAAATCCCACCGGGAGTTGTTAACGTTGTGACCACGCAGGACCACAAAGTGTCAAATATGCTTTTCACTGATTCGCGGGTTGATATGGTGTCCTTCACGGGTTCTACTGCGACCGGCAGGCTGCTGCTTGAAGCAGCCGCACCAACTTTCAAACGTACTCTGCTGGAGCTTGGAGGCAAGAGCGCAAACATCTTGCTCGATGACTGCATGTTCGAAAAAATTCTGCCGATGAGTGCCGCCGTATCCTGCATGCACGCAGGACAAGGTTGTGCTCTGCCGACCCGGCTTCTTTTGCCCAGATCACGCTATGAAACGGGTGTAGCGATCTTAAACGATGCCTGGAAATATGTTTCATGCGGTGATCCTAACGATATCAACACAATTGCCGGGCCGCTTGTAACTGCTATGCAGCGTGATCGTGTCCTTGATTTTATTGAGAAGGGTAAGGCAGAAGGTGCAAGATTGCTGAAAGGCGGCGGCAGGCCTAAACACCTTTCGCGCGGCTGGTACGTTGAACCGACCCTGTTTGTGGATGTTGATAACATGTCAACGATCGCTCAGGAGGAAATATTCGGACCGGTTCTTTCCGTGATTCCTTTTGATGACGACGATGATGCTATCCGTATAGCAAACCAGAACAAGTATGGCCTCTCAGGAATGGTCTGGTCGGCATCTACGGAGCGTGCCTTAAACGTTGCGCGTAAAATACGCACCGGCTCGTTTATGATCAACGGCGGCAACTTCTATGGCGCGGAAGCTCCTTATGGCGGTTACCGGCAAAGCGGCAACGGCCGGCAGTGCGGGATCGAGGGATTTGAACAGCATCTTGAAACCAAAGTTGTCGGAAGCGAATTTCCGCTAACCGGGCTGTAATCAACGAACTTAACCAATAAAATAAAGGAGAAAATAATGGATGATCTTTGGGGTTATCGCGGAAATACAGTCGTAATCGATGGTGCGGCCTCCGGAATGGGACTTGCAGCAACAAAGCTGCTGCTCGATTTAGGTGCGGACATTTACGCCCTCGATCTCAATGAACCACCTGTGCCCGTCAAGAAATACATAAAAACCGATCTTGGTGACAAGGCATCGATCGATGCAGCTGTGGAGCAACTTCCCCGGCAAGTACGGGCACTGTTCTGTTGCGCCGGTTTACCCGGACCTCCTTTTTCCGATACGGACGTTGTAACGGTCAACTTCGTTGGGCACCGTCACCTGATTGAAAAACTTGTGCCACGGATGACACCGCAGGAAGGCGCAATTGCCATCATTTCGTCTCTGGCAGGAGCTATGTGGCGATTTCACGGACTCTTTTTTCAGGAACTTCTTGATACCAAAGGTTTTGATGAAGGAAAGTCGTGGGTGCTGGCAAACACAGCAAAGATGAAAACCGGACAGGGTGGATATGGGTTTTCCAAAGAATGCCTCTGTGCTTATTCACGGCATAAAGCGATCGAGTTGGCTCAGAAAGGGCTTCGTATCAACGTCCTTAGTCCGGCTGCAACCGAAACCCCCATGTTCAAATACTTTAGGGATCAGTTTGGGGATGCGCTTGACCAATGGAAGGTTGGCCGGTTTGCCACACCGGAAGACATGGGCCATCCTCTGGTATTTCTTAATAGCTCAATGGCTGGCTACATCAGCGGCCAGGAACTCCTGATCGACAACGGGCTTTCCGCGATTATGGAGTTCGCACCAATAGCACAGGCATAGACCTGAATTTAAAAAGGCGGGATAATTATATTGCGAGCAGCGAAAAATGCGTATCATTTTTCGTTGCTCGCTTTTTATGTTTTATTCTTCGCTTGCAAGTTGCTGGCTGAGGTTATGGCAGGCTAAGGCAGCTGTTCTGAAAAAGCGCCGGGATTTTGGCATAATTATTTGATTTAGGTCATTTTATATGTTACGGATAATTCAGTCGGATTATAGATAATACTAGTTACCATTTTCACTCCGACTTACCACAGATCTATGTCTCTGCTTCGTTTCTTAATGCTGCGTATTACAGATAAAGATATCAGGAAGAGGTGATGCAATGTCCAAAAAGAAAAACGGCAGGATTACAATAGCTCCCGATCTTTGTACCGGTTGCCTCAGATGTGCTCTGGCCTGTTCCTTCTTCACTTCTCCGGAAAAAACTTTTAATCTTTCCAATTCCAGAATCACTGTTTTACCGGGATATGATCTCAGGCAATTTGAGATTGCATTTAAAGATGCGTGCGATCAATGCGGCATATGTGTTCAATACTGTGAATTTGGTGCTCTGAATCGTAAAAAGAATACTGATAAAATTATTGAAGAAAAACACGAAACAGGAGTTGCCGATGAATAAAATAAACGGCTATGCGGGCATGATCCTTAAGATAGATCTGACAACGGAAAGCATCAGCAAAATACCGCTTACGGAAGAATTGATTACTAAGTTTCTTGGAGGTGCCGGAATCAATGCACGTCTGGCTTATGACTATATTGAACCTGATGCTAAGCCATTATCACCTCAAAATGCGCTTATTTTAGGCGCAGGCCCTCTTGTCGGAACGCTTACTCCCGGAGCCGGCAAAACCAACATTACAGCCAAATCGCCATCTTCCCGTTTTATCGGTTCTTCCGGTAGCGGACATATGGGAATGTTGAAGTTTGCCGGTTACGATCACGTCATGATTACCGGCAAGGCCGACAGGCCGGTGTATTTAAAGATAGGTGACGAAGTTGAAATTAAAGATGCCCGCCATATTTGGGGTAAAGATACCTGGGAGACAACCGATGCCGTCTGGCATGATCTGGGAAGACAATATGCGGTTCTTGGTATCGGTCCGGCCGGAGAGAATCTCGTAAGAGATGCGAGTATAATTGCCAATAAATATTCTGCCTTTGCAAGAACAGGGATGGGAGCGGTGATGGGTTCAAAGAACCTCAAGGCTATCGCCGTATTTGGCAGCAAAGGCATCTCTGTTGCAGATCCGAAGAAATTTATCAAAATAGTAAATAAATTATGTCGTGAAATTCCAAAATTACAGGATGATAATTTCCGAAAATACGGTAAAGGTCTGGCTCATCTTGAGGGTGTGATCAAGACAGGCGGTCTTGCCTACAAGAATTTTCGCAATACTGCCGGGCCGGAGTTACTTAAAGTATTTGATATCGACAAACTGCTGGGAGCAATCGAGCGTAGCAGGCGAAGCTGTTTTTCATGCCCTGTGGGTTGCAAACATTATATGCTTGGGAAAGAAGGCGGAGAACTTGCCGGTCTTGCATTACCCATATCTTGTGGACTAAATCCCATAATTACAGCTATAAACTGCGGAATTACCGGCTGGCCTGAAGTACTGAAGTTTGCAGAAATGAGTAATCGTTTAGGTATGGATCAGATCTCGATTTCCGGCATTGTTGCTATGGCTATCGAACTTTATGAGAAGGAAATTATAACTAAAGCTGATACGGATGGATTGAAACTTGAATGGAATTCTGAAACTTTTTTCAGGCTGGTGCATGATATTGCATACCGTAAAGGCATTGGAAATATTCTGGCAAACGGCCTGAAAGAAGCATCTCAACAAATCGGCAAAGGAGCGGAATACTATGCCATACATTTTAAAGGTATAGGCGGCATAGAGTCACGCATCTTTTTATCGGCCTTTCTTCTTGGGGCACTTACCAATGCCACCGGCCATTTCTCAAATATAATGTTTTTCAGAACAACAGGGGATGAACTGGTAAGATATTGCAAAAAGATCGGAATGACGGAAAAAGAGATTGAGAGTGTTTCATCGGGTCCTGATGGTTATAACGTTCCGCGCATGACTAAATGGGCGGACGACCATAGCTTTGTGCTGGAATGTTTGGGCATTTGCATGCACTATATATATCAGGAGTTTGATATCAGCCTGTGGGCCGACCTTTATTCCGCTGCTACTGGAATTGATATGGATGCTCAGGGACTTTTTCAAGCCGCTGCACGGGGCCGTGACATGAGAAAAGCCTTTAACATGAGGGAAGGCGCAACCCGAAAAGATGATGGTGTTCCGAAAAGGTTTCTTAGTGAGCCTGTTCAGTTTGGAGGCAAAATGTATCCGCCGATAAACAGTTCAAACCTTGATGCTTTGTTAACTGAATATTATGAGGAGCGGGGCTGGGATTCCAACAAGGGAACCCTCAGCACTGAAAGACTCGAAGAGCTTACGCTTCCTTGATTATCTTGCGATTATGAAAAGTAAACCGGACTCTAAAGAGTCGATCTTGAACCCTTGAAAGGAGCAAAAAATGGCAACAAAGGAAGAAAAGGAGAATACAGGAGTATCCCGCAGGGAGTTTTTGAAAAATGCAAAACTTCTTGCAGGCAGTGTGGCAGGCGGCATGGCCATAGCCAATCTGGCTGCTGCGGGCACACCTGGCGATGAAAACAAGGCAAAGGAAATACAGATTCAGGGATCGACTGTAAAAGTACCTGAGCCGGTTTACGAAGTTTATAATACTGATATACTTGTACTTGGCGGTGGGTTCATCGCTGTATCAGCCGCATTGGAGGCATTCGGTCAGGGCGCTAATCTGATGATGGTGGACAAGGGGCCTTTCGGATACAGCGGTGGTTTCGGCATGAATTGGGATAATTACATTACAAGCATTACAGACGGTGAGATGGCTTATAAGTTTAACTTCTGGTATTCGGAAGGTTTGTGTAATCAGAAGGCGCTTAAAGCGGTTTTTACTCATATGCCGAATCACCGGATAATGGTTGATATAGCAAATCGCGGCTCTTCTGCATTTGCAAGAACCAAAACCGGGGATTTATTTAAAATACCAATGCCGGGTCAGGAAATGGTAGAACATGGATTCAGCAGGCATGAATCAGATGAGGTTAAAAGACAAGGAATAAACGTAGTTGACAGAACAATGATCACCAACCTGTTTATGCAGGATGGACGTTGCATAGGCGCAATGGGCATACATTTACCTACAGGAGCATTTCGGGTTTTCAGAGCCAAAGCCACAATTTTAGCCACAGGTCCTTGCACCTGGCACTATGGCTGGATTTCTGTAAGTCCTATTTCTCTTGGAAGCCCTGATAATACAGGAGATCTGGATGCTGTTGCCTTAAGAAACGGCGCAAGAATTACAGGCTGTGAGTTTTTTGCAAACGATCTGATAAGTATATATCCTGAAGGTCTTGCTGCAAGTTATAACGGAGGTATCGGCGCAGATGATATTAATTATGCATACATATGCGATAAAAATGGCGACTTCTGGATGAAGGATATCCCCAAATCGGAAATGAACAGAGGGCTGTTTGCACGGGAAGTTGCAAAAAAAATCCTTGATGGCAAAGGAAGTCCCAATGGAGGTGTTTATGTCGACTGCCGCTCAGATGCAATACTTGATGGCTTAAGAGATACTTACAAACGCAATGTTAAGCCTTATAAGGACTTATTCGGCATCGACGTTCAAAAGGATATGCTGGAAGTAGCGGTTGAATGGTATGAATCCAATGCCCATCCTATAATTGATGAAAATCTTGCAACCGATATCCCAGGTCTTTACTGTCCTGCAGGAGGTGGCCTGAGAGGCGCAAAAAGCGGAGGAATTTCTTTAAATATGAGCGCAGCCTCACTTGCAGCTATTAATGCTGTTAAGTTTACCGAAAAGAACAAGATAAACAAAATAAGCTGGCAGCCTGTATACGATGAATTTACCCGGCTCTACGAAATTCTCGGCAGGAAAGTAAAAAATCCGATTCGTCCTCATACGGTAAGACACTCCATACAAAAAGCTTCTTATAAGGCTTTGGGACCGATACGGAATGCAGCCGGCCTTGAATCATCAATAAAGGAATTGGTCCGGATAAGAAGAGAAGACCTTCCCAGAATGGTTGTTTCCACCAAGACTAAAGTTTTTAATACCGAATGGAAAGAAGCCATTGAAAACTATAACATGATAGATCTTGTAGAATCTATGTGCAGAGCGGCCCTGATGAGAACGGAAACCAGAGGTCAGCATTACAGATCGGACTTTGACAAAAGGGATAATGAAAACTGGTTATGTAATATTACGGTAAAACTGGTAAATGGAAAGATGCAGCTTGAGAAGGATCCTATAGTATGTCTGGATTACACTCCTGACCAGGTGAAAAAACTTATTGATAATAAATTCAGAGCATAAAGGAGAATATTGATGAACGTAAAGATACAAAAATACGACCCCTCAACCGATGCCGGTCCTTACTACAAAACTTATAATATTCCATGGAAGAAAAATATCACAATCCTTGAAGTACTCGTATATATCCATGAAAACCATGAAGCAATTGCCTTCGACTATTCATGCAGGGGCAGGGTATGCGGGCGCTGCTCCATGATGCTTGACGGCGAGCCGGTTATGGCATGCTATACACCGGTAGGAAAAGACCGTGATATTGTTCTTGAACCGCTGAGGGGCTTTCCGGTAATCCGGGATTTTATAGTGGACAAGAGCAAAACAAGAGACAGGATAGCAAAAATAGAAGCAAGAGTACGATCGAAACTTCTTGTACAAAGCGATATAACTGCTAAAATGGATCCGGATCTTGCCAAAAAAATAGGAAACCTTGAATGGTGTTGCAGATGTTTAAGCTGTATTGCCGCTTGCCCGGTTATTAATGAAGATAAAGATCAGGAAAAATTTATCGGGCCGGCAGGCATTATTGCCATCGGATTACGTTATTACGACCCGTTTGATGAAGGAGACAGGGTGGTTGAAGCTGTTCAGAATGGTCTCTACGAGTGCATTATGTGCGGAAAATGCAATGAAGTTTGCCCTGCAGCCGAAATCGATCATTTAGGAGTCTATTCCGAATTGCGGGAAGAAGCAAAAAAGAAAGGATTGGAACCTTAAAATTACATCAATGGTTTAGGAAGAATAAGCTCCGATCCGGTGTAATGGTTAAACTGCTCCCTTAACAGGACAAACCAAGTTTAAGGCAATCCAAACAGGGTTAGTGTTAATTTGAGAGTTTAAAGGAGATCTCTATGTCAAAAGGATTTAAGATTGCCATAAATATGGGCGGTGGAGATGCACCGGGCCTCAATGCCGTTTTAGAGGCTGTGGTTCGTTCGGCCGCCAACCGGAACTGGGAAGTATACGGAATCAAGAACAGTTATGAAGGACTTATTGACACAAATGAAATCATATCCTTAACGCCTGAAAAGGTGTGGCATATTTCAAGCATCGGCGGAGCTTTTTTGGGAACCACAAACAAAGCTAATCCTTTTAACATGCCTGTTGCCAATGCAGCAGGAGAAATCGAATACAGAGATGTATCCGATAAGGTAGTAGAAAATTTCAAACGCCTGCGGCTGGACTGTCTTATAGCCGTAGGCGGAGATGGAAGCCTTGAGATTGCATATGACCTTTTTAAAAAAGGAATTCCTGTAATCGGTGTGCCAAAGACAATAGACAATGATCTGGTATCTACTAATATAACTTTTGGTTTCGATACAGCCGTAAGCATTGCCACTGAAGCCATTGATCGTCTTCATTCAACCGCCAAATCCCACGACCGTATTATGGTGGTTGAGGTTATGGGAAGAAACGCAGGCTGGATTGCTTTAAACAGCGGTATTTCCGGCTCGGCCGATGTTATCCTGATACCTGAAATTCCATTTGACATTGACAAGATATGTGATCACATTATGGATCGTGAGCTGCATGGGCAACGTTATGCCATAGTAGTAGTGGCCGAAGGTGCTGCTCCGGCAGGAGGTAAAACCCTTAACAAAGGAAAAGGAGAAGCCGGGCGGCAGGATGTCATACTAGGCGGCATAGCTGAATATGTTGCAAGAGAAATAGCAATAAAAACATCCAAAGATAGTCGCTTTATGGTGCTTGGACATCTTCAGAGAGGAGGGTCGCCTACTACGTTTGACCGGCTTCTGGCACTTCGCTTTGGCGCTGCTGCGCTAAGACTTGTAAAAGAGAAAAAATTCGGAACAATGGTAGCCTTGGAATCACCTAACATCAAGGCCATCCCACTTGAGGAAATCATCGGTAAAATAAAACGGGTTCCGCTTGATGGCGATACCATCTGTACGGCCAGAGAGATAGGAATCTGTTTTGGAGACTGATTGTATTAAAAAAATTATGAGCTTGCTGAACATAAATATCTTGCTGCAAGAAGTTTCTGTTAAGAGCATTTCCGGTAAATATGGCAGCAGATAAATATCGTCCTGATGAGCAGACCGCTCTTAAGATTATCTTCCGTTCACTTAAACATAAAAATTATCGCCTGTTTTTTATAGGACAAAGCATCTCACTTATCGGCACATGGATACAACGAATAGCAATATCCTGGTTGGTATATAAACTTACAAATTCAGTATTCCTGTTGGGTGTGGTCGGCTTTGCCGACCAGATCCCCACTTTTTTATTATCCCCTCTTGCCGGAGTTCTTACTGACAGGTTGAATCGCTATCATATTATGATAGTCACTCAAATTCTGGCAGCCATACAGGCCTTGATTCTGGCCTGTATTTATTTCTATGGAATAATTGATATATGGCACATCATTTTATTAAGTGTATTTCTTGGATCCATAAATGCTTTTGATATACCGGCCAGACATTCACTATTAGTTGAAATGATAGAGAAAAAAGAAGATCTTGGAAATGCAATCGCCTTAAATTCTTCCATGTTTAACTCAGCACGGCTGTTGGGCCCCTCAATCGCCGGAATATTGATTGCCACTACAGGCGAAGGAACTTGTTTTCTCATAAACAGCGTAAGCTATATTGTAGTTATTGCATCAATATTGAGAATGAAAATTGTTCCAAGGATAATAATCAAGAAAAACACGCACGTTTTAACGGAAATAAAAGAAGGCTTTTCTTATACGTTTGGTTTTAGACCGATAAAATACGTTATACTTCTGTTTGGCCTGGTAGGTTTAATGGGAATGCCTTATTCGGTGCTTCTGCCCGTTTTTGCTAAAGAAATACTTAAAGGTGGCTCTCATACATATGGCTTTTTGATGGGAGCTTCGGGTTTGGGCGCTTTGATCGGAGCGCTTTATCTCGCATCCAAAAATAGTATTCGGGGACTTTTGAAAATAGTTTCATGGTCGTCAGGCATATTCGGGGTTGGGCTGATTATTTTTTCTTTATCCCGTTATTTTTTACTTTCCATGGTATTAATGGTATTAATCGGTTTTGGAATGATGCTTCAACTGGCATCAAGCAACACGCTCTTACAAACTATTGTTGATGATGATAAACGTGGCCGCGTTCTTAGCATCTATATAATGACACTTATGGGATCAGCGACTTTCGGAAGCCTTTTAGCAGGTGGTATGGCAAAATTTTTAGGCGTGCCGCTTACTTTGGCTATAGGTGGAATATCATGTATTTCAGGCGCTGTAATCTTCGCAAGAAAACTTCCAGAGCTGCAAAAAGATGGTTTAATCTATACCAGCAAGATCGGGAGAGAGGTCAGGTGACAGGGATCAAGTGTCAGGTATCTGGGGTCGGGGATCAGGATAGCTGATTAAATCGTGAGTTGGTAAGGATAAAAGGCAGAAGGTGCAAGTAAAAGGTGGGTTATGAGTTCATAGGATGGTGCTGGAATTTCTGTTGTCGACAAACTGATTTTTCCTGTAAAAATTATCCTTGACATCTATATGAAAGTGTGAAAATTTTCCTCAAAATTTAAGAGAAGAATCTCTTAGCTTTAAAAGTTTGACCAAAAAATTAGAATATTTATAACGCCATGAAGGTGTAAAGGCTGGAATCCAGCTTTCTTCATGGCGTTTTTTTTTATTATGATGGTCTTGCTCTTCGCATAGTCGGGAGGAACAACGGGAAGACAGCCTGAAGAATTTATAAAAGAAATATGAAGAATGGAAGTTCATTCTGAAGTCAAATTAGGAGTTATTATGTGTATAGGACATAAATATGTTTTTTTGGCATGGGTATTATTAATACTGTTGTTCCCGCTTGTGTCTGTTGCTGAAGAAACAAAAGATGAACAAAATACTGATCGGAAGCAGCAAATAGAGGAAAAGAATAATACTGAGAAAAAAACTTTCTATTTAAACGAAATTTTAGTTATCGGAGAAGCACTCGTTACTCCGACAAAACAAACCAACGAAACCGTTTATACCGGTAGAGAGATCACTAAAAAAGGATTGGAGGTACAAGGCGCCAAGACAACCGTCAGTGTTTATGAAGCAATTAACGCACTTCCCGGGGTCAATGTAGAAAGCCCTGATCCATACGGGCTTGCTGCCGAGCAAAAAAATATAAGAATCCGTGGTGTACGGGGATATTCCGGCGCGATGACGGTTGAGGGCGTTCCGAACTGGGGCGGAAACCCTATGGGGCCAAGGGATTATATATATGATACTGATAATTTTCAAAGCATCGCCGTCTATAAAGGGGCTGTGCCCGCTGATCTTGGAACCGGTGTCGGTGCTCGCGGCGGCGCTATAGAGCTCAGACCCCGATGGCCTGAACAGGAATTCGGGTTTGATTTTAGTCAGGGTATTGGCGCCAATAAATACAGCCGTACTTTTCTAAGGCTTGATTCCGGCACTCTGCCCCGTATCGGGACAGGCCTCTCACTCTCCTATTCCTATACAGATGCACAGAAATGGAAAGGCCCCGGCGATCTTGGGCCCCGTAATAACGTTGGCTTGATGCTCAGACAGCCGGTGTGGGCCGGCGACGAGATTAAAATCTGGTTTAACTATAACGATTTAAAACAAGCTTTGTACAGGCCGCTGATTTATTCCGAAGTAAAGAGTTTGGGCGCTAACTACAACAAAGATTATAATGCCAACCTCACCGGAATTAAGATCTATGATATCAACTATTACAAATACAACAGCGGCGATTATACCAATAAAGATTTTCTTTCCGTGATTCCAATAACTTTGTCCGATATATTTCAGGTGAATTTTAAACCGTATTATTCCAAGGAAGAAACGGATATTTTAGGCGGTTCCGCTTCCCAGGGAGGAATTATCCAAAAGAGGATTCGGGATATTGAGCGCTATGGTTTGATTTCTCAGGTCGATTCAAAATTTTCATGGGCTACGGCTTCTCTTGGCTATTGGTTTGAATCAAGTGATATAGTTATCCGTACCGAAAATTATGACCCGGTAACCTTTGCATTCAAAGGACACGGGATGTACATGGAAAACGACGGTAACGGCATCGTCCACAGCCCGTTTTTAAAACTGGCCGGACGCATAGCGAGTTTTGATTGGCAGGGAGGACTGAAATATTTTTATTACAAAGATCCAGCCAGCCAGGGCTATACATCCACCGCGCCCAACTTTGTATTAACACCTGCCGCCGATTTATATAGAGAATCGAAAAAATATGACGAATTTCTTCCTACTTTAGGCGTTTGCTATCATGTATCCGAGACTATAGAGGTTAATGCCACCTACGGTCGAAACCAGATTCGGCCCTATGCCTATATGCCTCTGATCAACTTATACAACCAAAACAGAGCAAAATTTCAAGCTGAGGGCGTCACACTGAACGATCTTTTCAATGGTTATGATATGGAAATTTCAGATAATTTCGAGTTGGGAGTGCGGTTCCTGAAGGACCGGATCGAAATCATGCCCGTCATTTTTTACTCGAAACACAAAAATCTTTTAACCACAGCATATGATCCGAGAGTTAACCTGAGCTATTATCAAAATATCGGGAAGGCAACCGGATATGGCTTCGAACTTGAAACCAACATTTATTTTAATAAGAACCTAACCTTTTTCCTAAACCCCGGCCATACGGTTCTCACATACGACAAAAACCTTACATATCAGGGCAGCACTCTGGATACAAAGGATAAACAGGTTGTCGATACACCCGAATGGTACTTAAAGACCGGTTTTATTTTTACCTATAAAGACTTCGAAATTGTTCCCATGGCCCGATATTCGGGCAAACGGTATGGAGATGCGGAGCATAAAGAATGTATAGACGATTACGTTTTAGCCGATTTGAAAATCGGTTATTCTAAAAAGAATTTGCCTTTTACGGACATCTTGAAGGTATCATTAGAGTTTATGAATATTTTTGACAAGGAATATGTTTCCGTCATCAATTCAATGGATGACACCCGGGCAGGAAGCACAAGCTATTATGTTGGCTCGCCATTTACTACCATGATGACGGTGTCCATGGAATTTTAAAAGTAGATTTTGTAGCGGTGCCCCTTTTATCCACCATTCCAATACCGGAATGGATGGAAAAGATTCATGCCATTGAGAAGACTACCCCATGCCCGGAATCAGCGGAATGATCGGCGTAAAACTGATATTATGAAAAGAAAGGAGAAAAACATGAATGCAAAGCAAATCATGGAAAGTGAAGAGTTTAAAAAATGTGTGGATTTTCATGGACATGTCTGTCCAGGGCTTGTCATCGGATATAAAGCTGCCAATGCCGGAATGGATATGCTTAACGAGCAGCGTGCCGAAGATGAAGAAATTGCTGCGATTGTGGAAACCGATGCCTGCTGTTCTGATGCAGTGCAGGTGCTGACCGGCTGCACATTCGGCAAAGGGAATTTTATTTACAAAGATTATGGTAAAATCGCTTTCACCCTTTTTAGCCGAAAGACCGGTCAGGGAGTCAGAATTGCCATAAGGCCCGGCGCAATGGAACTTGGCGATGAACATCGCGCACTGCTTCAGAAAGTGATGGGAGGTTCCGCTACTTTGGAAGAGCGGAAAAAATTCGAAACGCTTCATTTTGAAAAAAGCTGCCGGATTCTGGATAAACCGGTAGAAGAGCTTTTTACTATTACATCTGCAAAGGAGCAGATACCGGCAAAAGCACGAATCGAGCCATCTGTTATCTGCTCATGCTGCAAAGAACCTGCAATGACATCTAAAACTCAGAAACAGGGGGATAAAACATTGTGCAGGGGATGTGCGGCGCCTGAATAACGGAAGAGGCGGATACTTATTATTTTGATTGGAAATATCGGGTATGAGTTGTTATCTTAACAGTACTACAGCGAAATATCATCAGCAGTTCAGGCAAAAACGGATTTTATTTATCTTGCTGATTACCATAACGTTTTTGTTGGGCATTTATGCCGTTTGTAAAGGAGCTTATCAGTTATCGCCGCTTCATGTTGTTCATGGTTTGATCGGCAAAGCTCAGGGAAATCCGCATCTTGTGGTTTGGAATATACGGATGCCCAGAATTGTTGCGGCTATTGTGGCAGGATGGGGGCTTGCGCTTTCAGGAATAGTTCTTCAAACACTGCTCAGAAATCCTCTGGGATCACCTTCCACCCTGGGAATCAGTCAGGGCGCGGCTTTCGGAGCTGCAATTGGCATTATCCTATTTAACTCAGGTAGTGCGTATAGCCTGTATTCGGTTACTCTGTTAGCATTTCTGGGCGCTATGGCAGCAACCGTTGTGATTCTGTTGTTGGCAAAAGCGAAAAGTTTGTCTTCCGAAGCCATTATACTGTCAGGTGTTGCCCTGTCTTCTCTTTTCACTTCCGGGACGTTTTTGATTCAGTATTTTGCCACAGAAACCCAGGTAGCTGCGGCATTGTTTTGGACATTCGGAGATGTGGCGCGTTCCGGGTGGAAGGAAATCGGCATGATGACTGCTGTAATTTTTATCGCTTCGATATGGGGAACGTATCATCGCTGGAATCTCAATGCAATGTTATCAGGTGAAGAAACTGCCAAAGGACTCGGCGTTTCCGTAGAATCGCTTCGTCTGCAAGGCATGATATTTGCCGCGCTGGTGTCTGCCATTATAACCGCATTTCATGGCGTGATTGCTTTTTTAGGACTGCTTGCCCCGCATATTGCCAAACGCATAGTAGGCGCGGATCACCGCCTTTTAATTCCGTTTTCATGCGTTATCGGCGCGATATTACTGCTGCTTGCAGATACTATGGGAAGGGTGCTTATCGGCTCAGGCAGTATGCCGGTCGGAATTCTGACCTCGTTTATGGGCGCGCCGATGTTTTTGTATCTGCTGATGCAGGGGGGCAAACGATGATGTTGTCAGTAGCCGGTATTGAGTTTTCATACAACCGGCATCCGGTGGTAAAAGACATCGGCTTTCAATTGGATAGCGGTATGATACTGGGCATTCTGGGCGTTAACGGCGCGGGAAAATCCACCCTTTTGAAATGTCTTAACAAGGTGCTTGCTCCCAGGAAAGGCTCGGTAATTCTGAATCACGAAGAAATTCTTGCCATGAAAGGCACGGAGATTGCCAAACGCATGGCATACATGCCACAGAAATATTCTGAAGATTCGCTGACGGTGTTTGATGCTGTTTTGCTCGGACGAAAGCCGCATATTCGCTGGGCAACAACTGCTAAAGATTTTCAAATCGTTGAGAATATTCTTATCTCCATGAATCTGGACGCTTTTGCATTAAGACCGGTCAATTCTTTAAGCGGCGGCGAAATGCAGAAAGTGGTGATTGCACGGGCATTGGCCCAGAACCCAAAAGTACTTCTTTTAGATGAACCGACCAGCAATCTGGACGTAAAAAATCAGTTTGAAGTCATGGGCATGATTCGCAGGATTGTAAAAGAGCGGGAACTTTCCGCAGTGGTTTCTATCCATGATCTGAATCTGGCATTTCGCTTTGCCGATATCTTTCTGATGATGAAGCATCATCAGGTATATCGTCTAATTCATAAAAAAGATGTAAGCCCTGAGATGATCCGCGATGTTTACGGAATCGAGGTATCTCTGACCGAGATAAAGGGGCATATGGTGGTTGTTCCATTGTATGAGGAGTAAAAAAAAGATGAAAAAAATCATAATAATTTGTCTGATTCTGACTGGTATGACCAATATTGCAATCGCAAAAACGCTTCATATTAAAGATATGACGGGCAGGAGTGTTATCGTGCCATTTGATCCGGCAAAAATTATCTGCATCGGACCCGGTGCATTGCGTCTGATCGTGTATCTTAATGCTCAGGATAAGCTTGCCGGAGTGGAAGACATGGAAAAACTAAATCCCGGCGGCAGACCTTATTGGATAGCGAATAGGCATCTTGCCAAACTTCCCCGCATCGGTCCGGGAGGACCTAACAGCATCAATAAAAAACCGGATTTGGAAGCTGTGTTAAATGTTCATCCTGATCTGATTTTTATGACACAGGCAGATGCTCAGACTGTAAGTAAGACTCAGAAGCAATTGGGTATTCCGATTGTAGCGTTGAGTTATGGCGAGTTTGCAACCTTTGATGAGCGGATTTATGATTCTTTAAAACTTGCCGGAAAAATTCTTAACCGCGACAAGCGCGCTGAGGCTATAATCGGTTTTATCGAAACTGCCCGGGAAGAACTTTGGGAAAAAACCAAGGGAATAGTGGAGAGCGAAAAGCCGGACGTATTTGTCGGCGGCATAGGATTTCGGGGAGCTTGCGGCATTGAAAGCACGGAAAATAATTATATTCCGATTAAATGGGTAAATGCAAAAAACATAGCGGAAAACATCACAGCTTCGACAGGCAGTCATGTGTTTATGGATAAAGAAAAGCTTTTGGCTATGAATCCTGGTTCGATTTTTATTGACGGCGGTGGATTGAAACTGGTGGAAGAGGATATGCTGAAAAAACCCGAATACTACAAAGCATTGAAGGCTTTTCAACAAAAAAGGGTATATTCTCTTCTGCCGTTTAATTTCTACGCTACCAATGTTGAAACTGCGCTTGCTGATGCTTACGCTATCGCCAAAGTTCTGTATCCAAAAGCCTTTGCAGATATTGATCCGGAAAAAAAGGCAGACGAAATTTATGCTTTCATGGTGGGAAAGCCAGTGTACGCGGACATGAAAAAAGATCATGGGAAAATTGGAGCTGAGTATGACATGAAATTGTTGTATAGCTCAAGCAGTCCCGGAAATTGAGTTCGTTGATTCCTATTATGTTTTGGTGACATTATTACTTGACCATATTATTTTATCGATGTATCAATATGTTAAACATTATACACTCATCAAAAGCTTTCAAACATTAATCGGGAGGAACTATGAACAGGAAATATCTGCTATTTTTGATCGTATTTATAAGTCTTCTTACTCTTACTGGCTGCGGATACAACAAAATGCAGGCCAATGAAGAGCAGGTTTTTGCAGCATGGGGAGATGTTGAGGCGACTTATCAGCGCCGTCTTGATCTGATACCTAATCTTGTTGAGGTGGTAAAAGGTTATGCAAAACATGAAGCCGACACATTGATTGCTGTTACCGAAGCCAGGGCTAAAGTAGGCTCAATGCAGATTTCAAAAGACATGATTAATAATCCGGAAGCAATGGGAAAATTTCAACAGGCTCAGGGACAGCTTTCCGGCGCTCTTTCACGGCTGATGGTTATAGTTGAAAGATATCCTGATTTAAAGGCAAACCAGAATTTTATGGATCTGCAGAATCAGCTTGAAGGAACCGAAAACAGGATAAATGTTGCAAGGGTCAGGTATAACAAGGCAGTACAGGATTTTAACACCAGCATCAGAATTTTCCCCAACTCACTTACAAACTCTCTTTTGCTTCATCTTACACGCAAAGAAGTGTTCAAAGCGGATGAAGCAGCAAAAAGCGCACCTAAAGTAAGTTTTTCAGTGCAATAACATAAAGGGGTTAATTCATGAAATACTGGTTTATTGCATTTCTTTTTATAATTATTCCATACAATGCAAAAGCACTTGATGTTCCTCAACTGAAAGGAAGAGTAAATGATTATGCCGCTATACTTTCTCCCGAAACGGTTCAAAAACTGGATGCAAAATTATCAGCGCTTGAAAGCAGCGATTCAACCCAGGTCGTAGTCCTCACGATCCCATCTCTTGAAGGGGAAGTTCTTGAGGAATATTCGATGAAAGTTGCCGAAAGCTGGAAAATAGGACAGAATAATTTAGATAACGGCGTTATTCTTCTTGTATCAAAAAATGACCGCAAATTAAAAATTGAGGTAGGACGAGGACTTGAAGGAAAACTTACTGATCTTATATCCGGCAGAATTATTCGCAATGAGATTATTCCTAAATTTAAAGAAGGCGACTTTAATGGCGGAATCGAGGCAGGTGTTAATGCCATTGCCTCAGTAGTGAAGGGTGAATATGTGGCATCCAAGTCGAATAGCGGGCATAAGAGAAGCGGCAAGACACCAATGTTTGCTCTCCTTATTTTTCTTTTCGTTATAACCGCAGCATTGTCAAACATTTCGAAAGTCCTCGGAGGTGTTACAGGCGCTGTGCTACTTCCAATAATATCGATTATTTCCTTTGCCGGAATATCCATGTTATTACTTGGCATTCTTACAATAGCCGGATTTGCTTTCGGCCTTTTTGCGGGAGCTGTTTCAGGGGGAAGCGGAAGACATTACCCGGGGGGTTTTATTGGCGGAGGCTTCGGAGGTGGAGGTGGTTTTGGAGGAGGAGGTTTTTCAGGCGGAGGAGGAGGATTTGGCGGTGGCGGATCATCAGGTAGCTGGTAAAAGGAATTAAACATGAAAACTAAAGCATCAGAAATTTTCAGCCAGGAAGATAAAGAGTGCATCTCAAATACTATCAAGCAAGCTGAGACTAATACTTCCGGTGAAATAGCAATAAAGGTTCTTGACGCAAGCGATTCGTATAAAGAAGCCGAAACTTTGGGGGCTTTTATACTTTCAGGCTTTTTTGCACTTATATTGGAAACATTCAAATCATATTATTTCGCAACAAAAGCTGTCGGCTGGAACTATGACCTGCCTAACTTTTCTCCTGATTTTTTATTGGAAGCGACTGGACACACCAGCATCTGGACTTATATCCCATTGGTATTTATACTATATTTCCCATTCAGATTTGTATTTTCAAAAATCAAGCACATGAAGATTCCCTTTTTAACAGGCAAAAGGATCGAAGAGACAGTAAAAGAACGTGCTCTAATGGCATTTTATGAAAAAGGATTGTATAAAACACGGGATGAAACCGGAATTCTTATTTTCATTTCACTTCTTGAACACCGTGTGTGGATTTTAGGTGATAGAGGAATTAACGCAAAAATAGCCCCCGAATTCTGGAGCAGGATAGCTGCAAATCTTTCAGAGGGAATAAAGAAGCAAGAACATGGGAAAGCCACATGCCATGCCATAGAAGAATGCGGCAAAGAGCTGTCCAGACATTTTCCGATAAAACATGATGATACCAATGAGTTAAGTAATGAAGTAATGTTTTGATGTGATACTATGCGTCAGGTTCAATTAGATAATAATCAAAAGCAGGCATTACAGTTAATCCCCCTTCACCTCTGTTTCGATACGCAATAAGGCAAATAATATCCCTATAAAAAACCAGAAAGTAAAAGAAAAATATCTTGAAAAGAAGCTTTCATTGAAAAAACAAATGAGCAAAACAAGAATGGGCAACAATCCAATATACTTTATATGCAGATTGTGAGCATTACTTTTTAACAAGCCATTTAATTTATATGCAAGGAAGATGAGCCATGCCAAAAAAGCAACGACACCCATAAGCCCGGAAGCATAAAAGATCTCAAACGGCACTAAATGAGGAAAGCTAAAAGGAGTGTTGATGTGATCGAACGTTTTCTTTAGCTATTTTTTATAGCAGGGTCACTAATCGCCACTCTTTATATTTTCGGCAACTAAATAAGCTACAGGAAGCCAGAAGAAAAACCAGATAGGATGTGGTCCCAGTAACAGTTTGTGAGTATCTGTTGCAATAGACAGCAAGGCAAAAGTAACAAGAGAAATGGTGAGGCTGTCCTGCCTCACAGATTTAACAGTCAAAGATTGCTTAATTATATGGAACACCAGATTTAGCAATAATACCAGGCCTATGATACCACCCAAAAAAAACGTTCCCACATATCCGCTGTGTGCGTGCAGAAAACTGGTATCAGGTGTTATAAAAACCGTCTCATTTGCTGCCATGCCGTGACCCAACAGCCATGAACTATTATTTATACTTTCTGAAATAACCTGTTTCCAAATAGGAATCCTGAAGCTGGAATTTGCACAGAAAATTTTTCCGCATGAAATGATATTCTTGTACTCGAGTAGCCATAAAACAATACCTGAGAAACCTATAAGTACAGGTATTGCTATTCTTCTTTGGACAATTAATCCCGCAAGAACAGCTGCTGATAACGCTATAATAGGACCACGGCTCTGGGTAAAAATAATACATAATAATAGTATAAAAAGCGCAGAAAACCTATAAGCTTTAGCAGGTTGTTTTTCGGAAAACACTAGAAACAAAAACGGTATCGCATAGGTGCAGGCACCATAAATGGGATGCTCAACGCGCCCAAGATAACACAATCTTTCAGCAAAAGATTTATCATAAAAAAAAACAAGAAAAGATAGCCCTCCCCAAAAAGCTGCCCAGAGAGAAACATACTTCATTTTTTCTTCCAAGTCATGTTTGTAGAAAAAAAGTATGCAAATAAAGAAAAAAACAAGAAAAGAAAACCAGTGTCTCAAAGGCTTGACAAGCTCATTTAAAGGTGCGGATGATATATTAAAAACACCGGTCAAAGCCATATATGAAACAAAAACAATAACAGATACAAATAGTTTGGATTTTACAATACGGTAAAATTCTTCTTTTACTGATTTTGCAAATAGAATAAACGGGAGTAATATAATAAGATAAAAATAATTATTGTGAGCTTTTGAACCAAGCGGGCTGAAAAAAAGCATCAAATAAAAAACAAAAGGTATCAAAAGGACAGATGCATTATATTTTTTTATTTTTAACAAAATTCATCCTCAACAACTAAAAAGAATTCTATCAGCGAACAATCCGTAAACCGGGAAAGAAATAATTAAATTCAAATTGTATCATTTTCCAGGTTTTGAGCAATCATTCAAAATATCATTGTAGACTTTGATGATATCTTTTGTCATTATATCCACAGAAAAATAATCCAAAACGTTCTGACGGACTTTTGCACCCATGGCTCTCTGCTCCTCTGCGTTGAGCCTCCTTAGCTTTAATAGTCCTTCCAAAATTATGACAAAATTGGATCAAATCTATATTTGACCATTTATTAAATATGCTAAAGGTTCACGGTAGGAATGCCGATTACTCGGCACCCCCCACCCCCCGTACAGATCCCAGCGTGCACTGCTAATGCACTGGGCTCCTGCTTCAAGTTTTGACGCGCATACAATCCAATGGATAAGGGTGACAAATAAAAGGACTGGGGAATCTTTTATCCTGTGCTCGATAAATCTTATCAGCCACTCGGGGTCGATTGCGTCGAAGAACCCACGAATATCTAAATCAAGCACCCAGTTCACCTTTCGTCCTCCTATGGCTTTGCCATATGGAGATAAACTGCTCACTCCTATTCCTTTCTGCTGCATGCCGTATCCTATCCAGCTCATTTGGCAGAAATACCCAGCTCTGTGTCTGGTTCCTTTTTTGCTTGGATGGATTCCTTTCAGCCAGCCTCCTTCTCTCCACCTTTTCCGCCGCAGGCTTGTTGTCACCTGTCTTATTCAAAGGCTTCTTAGATACTATGAGGCTGTCAGACTCCCTGTACCCGTTCATCACTGCTTTACTCACTTAGGATTTTCAGTGCGGACCTTATCGCAATCATATTAAGGCCAGCTACAGGGCCTCCCGACTCCCGCGCAAAAAGCTTCCGTGCATGCTTGAGGTCTCCGACCCCGCCAAGTCCTCATAGCCCTCACCATTGCAGTCTATGAGATATTGCCTTCTGTGTGCTTGAAGCACATCAGCACTTGGGTTTATGTCTGTTACGAGGCTCAATACTCAGCCTGCACTTTCCCCTGTCAACGCTTCACTAAGGATGTTGCCACCATTAATGCATGACTCGAGGCTGGTGTGGGTGGTTAATCCTTCACCATAGGGCACTTTCAGCCCCTACTTCTTGCCGGTTTTAATCGGCGCTCTCATACGTAGACTTGACCCCATTTCTTCACTATCAAACCAGCAATAGTTAAACGCGTAAAAAGATTCTTCGTTGTAAAAGTGCTTAGCCATACAATAATCATAGTGCCTGCGGCTAATGCCAGAGCGAAAGATGAAATCAACGACATTGAAGCAAGCACGAAATTTGAAATATCTGGAGAAAACGGAAGATCATTTACATTATAAAGGTACGTAAAACCGGTTAGTATTAACCAGACCAATAAAGCGTAAATAATAACTCTGAGAATATTTTTATTCATATTTATTTAACGCCCCGCCTGAGCAGCGGACCTATATAGGACCGAACTTCCACAGTTTTTTACGAAAAACCGCATTTTCCTGCCGTCTGCTCCAGGCGGATGTTATATGCTATTTTCTGTCCATAATCCAATCGGATAGCCCATCTTCTGAGCACCGTAATTCAATAATTGTATTTTTTTCTTTATTCCCTCGTACCCGTATTGGGCCAGCTTTAATAGATAAAGTATTAAAGTAATACCAATAGCCGGTCTCTGATTTTGTCTCATATGTGGGTTGACCCAAAATTTCAACAATCTCGTTAAAGGTAATTCCCGCGGGAATTTGTTCACATCTCCTTGAGTTTTCGTATCCAATTGGATTTTCGTTTTTAAGATACGTTTCTAGTCCCAAATAACCAATGCCAACTACCAAAAATACGCTGAATGCGACACCAGCTATCCCACAAATCAAATCCCAGACGATATATATTGGTTTTTCATTTCTCCAGTCTAAATTTTTGGCTTTTCGATACGTTGACGAAAACAGATATCGCCAACCACCAAATGCGGTCTTAAACCAGTCGATAATTTCTCCTGTTTCACCAATCATAGGTAAATATTATTATTTTCCATCTATTGCGATATCAAGCCGGTAAACATGGAAAATTTAGCATTGAGTTTTCCATGTTTGCATTTCAATATTAAATAACATTGAAAACAAAGAATAACCAAAATTTTAAGCATGATAAACATTCTTATATTTGCCAATCATCAAGTAATCAAGAAGTTTATTGCAAAATCTGTTATTACTGATTCTTCTCTTAAAGCAGCGGGAAATGCGATTACTTTTGCAGTTTAAAAGTAAGCAAATCTTTTAAAATTCATCATTATGGCATTTCAAACACTCTGTGAATTTAGGGTGAGGACTTACCGGAGCTATATCAGGGTTGGCAGCAGGATCATGGCAGGAAAGGCATTGGCTGTCCTCAACTGCTCCATCGTGTATATCCGGAAAACTACGAATGGATTTTCCATGTATTCCCATATAGGCGCATCCTGTTAAAGTAAGAATTAATATGATGCATAATTTTTGTACCATTATCAGGCCCTTTCAAAACAAAATCGTATACTAACCAAAGTGAGTTTTCTCATTCCTTTAATTCACCGTCTTTTAATTCAAGAACCCGGTCGGCCATCGATAAAAGTTCCGGGTCATGTGTTGAAAAAACTACCGTGCTTTTTTGCATCCGGCTAAGATCCCGTATCAGAGACAGCACTGATTTTCCTGTGGCCGTATCAAGGCTTGCCGTTGGTTCATCTGCAAAAAGCATTTCAGGCTTATGCGAAAGCGCTCTTGCCACTGAAACCCGCAGGGTTTCTCCGCCGGAAAGTCCCGAAGGTAAAGCATGTTTTGCTTCTTCCATCCCGATTATCGCCAAAAGTTCCGAAACTCTTGATTTTATATTATTTGCTTTTTCACCGTTTAAATGAAGTGGAAAAGAGATATTTTCCGATACCGTAAGATAGGATAAAAGATTGCCCTGTTGAAAGACAAAGCCTGTTTTTGTTCTTAAAAACCGGGATAGCTGCCCGGCGCTTAAAGTTTTCAAATCAATGCCGGAACATATTACTTTGCCGCTGTCCGGGCTTTCCAGTCCGCAACAGCAGTTTAAGAGAGTTGTTTTGCCTGATCCTGATTTTCCCTTTAATGCAACAATCTCACCTTTTTCAACATAAAAGCTTATATCTTTTAAAACCTTGATCCGCCTTCGTCCGGTAGCAAATGCTTTCGAAATATTATTTACATGTAACATGGATTCAGCCTCAACGGTTTCTTAATATCTTTGCCACATTACTTCTTAATACAATCATCATGGGCCAGAGCGCTGCCGCAGAACTTAAAACAAATGCCAGAATGGGAGGCGCTAAAAGAGAACCGGCAGTCAGTCTGGGATATATGATTCCCGATATCACAAAATACTTATTGTGCGAAGTCATTTGAGAGATATCGATTCCCGATCCTGAAAGCCACCAGCATAAAAGAGCTCCGGCAACTACTCCGCTTAGTGCTGCAAACAGATTTAATATTGTTACCTTGGCCATAATAAAAAAAGCCATGAGACCGGGAGAAAGCCCCATCGTTTTTAATATCCCATATTCACGAAGATTTTTAAGAATAAAAATGACAAACGCACACGCCACTCCTACAGCCACAATGGCAAATACGATAACAGTAAGTATATCCATGCATACCTGATTCAAATCTGTAAGCTGCTTGAGATCCGGCATCAGATCATACCATGCCAAAAATTCTCCCCGGCTGTTTGTGATTTTTTCATATTCTGCAATGATTGCCTGCGGCTTTTTACCTTCTTCAAGAAATATGGCAGCATTCCAAACCAGGACTTCTTCGGGTAGATCTTTCAAATTACAAAAAGCAATTTCATCATCAAAGCCCCCTATTCCGGTTTTAAAAATTCCTGAAACAGTAAATTCAACCGGAACTGATTCCAGACCTTTCTGAAAATAAAGCCGGCTGTCGATATCAAGATCAAGTTTCTTTGCAAGAATTTGACCGATGTAAATTTCTTTTTCTTTCCCGCTCAGATATTTTCCTTTTATAGTTTTTTTATAAAGTCCGGTTGCCTTTTTTTCTTTCTCAGAATCAATTCCTGTTAACAAAATAGTTTCAATATGATCATCTTTTTTTAATATGCCGGGACATGCTTTTCGTACCAGTACATGCTTTACTCCTTTTATCTCAAGAGCTTCAGGGCGCAAACTGTCAGGAAGGTTCATTCTCTGGATGTTTCCGGAATAAAGTCCCACCGAATTTCTTATCATTGCATCATTGGTTCCGGTTGCAAGGGCGGATAAAAAAATGAGAGTGGCAACGGAAATAAATATCATAAATGCGAGAACAAAGGTTGCTCTCCACGAACGTGCAAGAAATTTTATAGCAGTTTTGAGTATGAATATGAGGTTTGTTACCATATCTGATCAGTCTTGATGTTATGATTATTTGATAATGTACGGGGCAGCTCCTATCTGCCTTGAAATAAAGCCGACTGCCAAATCCTTGATCATGGCGTGATCTTCTTCAAAAAGATTCCCGAAACCTTTATTAAGATACTCAAGAGATAAACGGGAGGCTTTTTTTTGTGCGTCCGGAAAATTTAAAATCAGATTTTTATCATCTGCATTTTCCTCTGATGCCTTATCCGCAAACATTGCTTGAAATGCCTTTTGGCTTTTTGAATCAGACTCGTGGTAAATCAACGAAGCAACATAATTATTCCGCTTCATACGCATGTCTCGTTTGAGATCCACCATGTCATCCATTATTTGGCAGCCCATCCCGATATCATAAAGAGCGCTCAACATCTTTTCCTTCTCCTTTGAATCAATATCTTCCAGAAGAGAGGGAACAGCCCATGGAGATTGAAATAAAATGCCTGTTTTATAATGGTGTACTGAAGAAAGCACCCTTTCGGGTTTTAGAATCTCTTTAATACCTGATTCTTCGGATGCTTCCTGAGCGCCGCTTCTGATAAGTGATTTTAATGTCTCATGAGCGGACATGATAATTTTTTCAAATGGAAACTCATTAAATAAAAGATCAATTTCATCTGATAAAACCATATAATAAAGCTCCCGCAGAACCTCTGATATAATTTAAAGAAAAGGGGTCCAGGATTCGAGGCACTTGAACCCTGGGATACTTGAATCCTCATAGTATCACCAACTCTTTTGGAGATGGACTATTAAAAAGAACTATTAAGGTTTTCTGCTTGAAAAAACCGCAACATAACCCAAAAATGTTTTTACCAGCTCGGGTTTTACAAATCCCGATTTTTCAATAAGACCCGGCAAAACGCCTCTTATATTTTCACCAATTTCAGGCTGTATGAATATCCATCTGGCAAAATAGGAAGTCATTGCTCCTAAAAGATTGGTTGGGGTATGCATATCGGCAATAACAAGACGCCCTCCCGGTTTTAACACCCGGAAAGATTCTTCAAGTGTTTTTGTTTTCAGATCAAGATCTATATGATGGAAGAAAAAACTTGAAACAATGCTATCAAAACTTTTGTCTTCAAACAAAAGATTTTCACCGGCCATGATTTCAAAATTACAGCTTTTGCTTTGTCTTTTCTTTCTTGCGGCTGCAATCATCTTGGATGCTGCATCTATACCCACAGCCATTCCGCCAGCATCGGCATCAAGTTTTTTTGATATCAATTCAGCAACAAGCCCTGTGCCGCATCCTATATCAAGGATTCTGTGTCCTGGTTTAATTTCAAGAAGATCAAGCAGGAGCTGATTAATTTGCTTCTGCTTTCCGAAAAGAACAAGTGGCTCGGTAAAATCATAAACCGGAGCCGCAATATCAAGGGTTCTTCCCCATGTTTGAATAGTTTTCATAAGTATTTAATTATTAAGCAACCTTGATTGTATAGTTATTTAATTTTCTTTTAAAGCATCCACAACATTCATCCTGGCAGCCCTGAAAGCAGGAAGTATTCCACCAACAAATCCCATAATAATAGAGAACAAAAGCGACTTGTAAATAATTTCAAACGTGATTCTAAAGTTAAAAGAAAGCTCTGAAAATGTCTGGAAATTAGTTGTTGAAACTGTTATAAACTGCATAAAAGAACCGAAAATAAGCCCTACAATTCCGCCTATCAAACCAAGAAGTAAAGATTCCATAAGAAAAGCCAGAAGAATAGTTCCCCGGTTGAATCCAAGAGCGCGAAGGGTTCCTATTTCACCGGTACGGTTTGCAACAGCCGAATACATTGTTATCATTGCGCCTACTATCGCACCGATTGAAAACACTAGAGTAAGTGTTTCTCCTAAAACCCTTAAAAACTTGGCCATCATTTCCGACTGTTCTTTATAATACTGCGTTTCGCGTTTTGCCTCAAGTGTGAGTCTTGGATCAGATTCAATATTTTTTTTGAATACCTCAAAATCGGATGATTTTCTCAGTTTAAATAGTATCGATGAATATGCAGGTCTTCTGAAAGCCGGCATAAACTGATCGACATCTCCCCATATTTCAGAACTATAGCCAGTATTTCCGGCATCAAATATACCCACAACAGTCCAGGGCCGCATTGCAAAAACAAGAGTTTGCCCGATACCTATGTTTTTAAATCCCTTGGCAATGCCAAGTCCTACAGCTATTTCCGATGTTCCCGGTCTTGGCATACGACCTGCGATAAACTTTACCTGCGGCCGCAATATCAGTGAATTTTCGGAAATTCCTCTTATAGTTACATTAGCAGGGCTATTTGTCTTCTTTTTTTCAAGAGTGATAAGTACTACCAATTCTTTTGCAAGAAGAATCCGCCCCTTTTCACCAGTTGCAATCTGCGGGCTGGTTTCCACAATCGAAGCCTGTAATCTTTCAATTCCGCTTTGTACTTCCGAAACAGCGGACCGGCGGATAACTACTACATTATCATATGTTCCTGTATCGACAAGTGTTTTTTGCAAACCTTCTGCAAGCATTACTATAGAAGCAAACACAAAAACCACAAGAGACATTCCGGCAGCTGTAAGACAAGTAGTTAGTTTTCTTGCCAGCAGATTTCTAAAACTATAAAAAAACAACAGTCCCATTTATCAGCCTATTCTTCCTAAACCACTTGCGATAGGTACGGTTATAGCCTGTCTTACCGGAAAAATGGCAGCGACAACTCCCACAATAAAGCTCGCAATAATATCAAGATATATTGTCTGTGTTGAAATATTGAAAATCGGAAAATAATCGCCAACCGCGCCCATAAAAGCATCCGCAGCAGGAAAGGTTAAAATAATACCCATAATACAGCCAAGAGATGTAATGAGCAGCGATTCTCCGAGTATAAGAAATGCAAGAAACAAACCGCCAAAACCGAGAGTTTTGAAAACAGCATATTCGTTCATTCGTTCACGCACAGACATTGCCATTGTATTTGCAACAACAACCATAATAATAACAATAACAATCATAGTAACAAGCTCGATAACTGTAAGAATAGTCTGAGAAAGAGACACAAAACCCATCTGGAAGGCTTTTTCGGTTTCGGTCAGGGTTTCGGCAAACGAATTATTAAACATTTTATCAATATTACGGGCAGCAACCGCTGCAATATCGGGAGATGTTACTCCTATCATATAAAATCCCACCTGATCAGCCCGACGCGCCCAGAGCTTTTTCACGGTTTCATTCAGATACTCCCAGTGAAAGAAAAACTGGCTTTCATCTACATTTTTATCCCTGCCCTTATATATAGCCTTTATAACAAATTCCCAGTTTCCCGGATAAATTGTTCCTTTTAATACTACCGTATCTCCCAGTTTCCATCCGAACCGTTTGGCAAGCTTTACTCCTACGACACAACCTTTTCTCTCTTTTAAGTATGAACTCTTCTGATCGGAAGGAATAACAAATTCCGGATAAAGATCCAGATAACTTTTTGATTCTACAGCAAAATTTGCAAAAAAATTCTTTTCATTTATATAAAACCCTCCGAACCAGCTTCCGGCAGATACAAGTTTTACTCCATCAACATTGCGTATTTTTTCTTTATAGGAAATGGGCAGAGGAAAAATTAAAGAAATTGAATTGCGGGTTACAAGACGTGTTGCTGAAGAAGCGTTAACCCCGGCGTACCATGCACTGATAACCGTTCTTAAAAGACCGAAAGCAAGAATTGCCACACAAATACCGCAAATAGTAAGAACGGTTCTGAGTCTGTGCCTAAACGCATTCCTGAAAAGAAGTTTGAGGATCATCTGCAAGAACACCTTTATCAAGATACATTATGTTGCCGGCTTTTTTTGCAGCCCTTGGATCATGGGTTACCATTACTATAGTCTTTCCTATGGTACTGCATAAATTTTCCATAAGTTTTAAAACTTCCTGGGCAGATACCCTGTCAAGGTCACCCGTTGGTTCATCCGCCACGAGAATAGCAGGATCGGTAACTACCGCTCTTGCTATTGCAACCCGTTGCTGCTGTCCTCCCGACAACTGGCCGGGATAATGATCCATCCTGTCTTCAAGTCCGACCAGTTTCAATGCCGTAAATACATGTTCTTTTCTCTCTTTTTTTGAAAGCTTTGTCAGAATCAGGGGCAATTCGACATTTTCAAAAGCGGTCAGCACCGGAATTAGATTGTAAAACTGGAAAATAAAACCGACATTATCAGCTCTCCACTTTGCAAGTTCGGTTTCGATAAGCAGTGAAATATCAATGCCCTGCACTATTATACTTCCGCTGTCGGCCTTATCCAGCCCTGCTATAAGATTTAAAAGCGTACTTTTACCCGAACCGGAAGGTCCCATGAGGGCAAGAAAATCGTTCTCCTTAATATCTAAAGATAAATTTTCCAGTACAATTATCGACTGATTACCGCGGCGATATGATTTTGTGAGATTTTTAATCTCTATAATAGGTGCCAACTAATAAATTTACTCCTCAAGGACTTTAACTTTTATACCTGCCCTTATTTTGTCAAGCGGCTCGGTTATTATAAATTCTCCTATCTCAAGCCCTTCTGATATTTCAACCATGTTCCCAAGTTTTTTGCCGGTCTTGATTTTTTTTTCAACCGCTCTTCCGTTTGTTACCAAGAAAACAAAAGGATTATCCTTGTTTTCTATAATTGAATTTGCCGGAATCGCCATAACGGCATTTTGCTCACCAGACATAACTTCGCGAGAGAGAAAAGCTACTTTTGCGCTCATTTCAGGAAGAACTCTCGGATCTTTACCAATAAATGCCACCTTTACCATAATGGATGCTTTTGTCCTGTCTGCGGTCGGAACCACCATATGAACCTTTCCCGCAAAACGCTCTTCCTGCAGGGCATCAAGTCTTATCTCACAAGGCTGACCCTTTCTGACAGAATTAATATTACTTTCCGAAACATCAACTTCAACCTGAAGAGATTCCATATCTGCGATATCGACAACAGCAGCCTTTGCATTTGCTGCAGATCCAAGAGGTGTAACAATATCACCGAGGTCTGCATTTTTTGTAAGTACCACTGCATCAAATGGTGCACGCAGATTAGTATAATCAAGCATGACTTCGGCTTCTTTTAAAGCCGATTCGCTCGCCTTTATTGCAGCTTTTTGACCTGACACAGCGGCTTTTGTCCTTTTAAATCTTGCCATTGCAACATCAAATTCCGTTTCGGATACTGTTTTGCTCTCAGCAAGTTCTGATATGCGATTATAATACAAAGTGGCATCATCATATTCTGCCATAGCCTGCTCAAGTAAGGCTTTTGCTGTATTTACATTAGCAATGGCTCTGTTTTTAGCAGCCATGACATCGTCGTTTTCAAGCCGGGCTACCACCTCTCCTTTTTTAACTCTGCTGCCCTCTTCAACTCCTAAAAAAACAAGCCTTCCGGTAATTTTTGATGAAATGGCCGCTTTCCGCTGGGCCACAACATAACCACTTGCATTCAAAAGCGTATAAGTCTGGGACGGATATATATTCATTATTTTTTGGCCCCGGACAGGAAGAGCTGGTGTTAACAGCCCATTTTTATAAAGAATTATTATTGCAAATATTATCAGTACCGCTATAATAAAAATATAATATCTTTTTTTTCTCCCGGTTCCGGCAATTCTTGCATCTTTTTTTATGCTAAGCCTGGAAATATCTTCATCAGACATTTACATACCTTTTTGTTGGTGAAAGGTTTGAGGTTCAAGGTTCAAGGTTCGAGATTCAAGGGAAAGGGTTATTGTGTCAAATTTTTAGTTTTTTCCTTTACCCTTTCACCTTTTTCCTTGATCCTGCATTTGCCTCATTCACTACAGTTTTATTACTCTCATCATGTTTGTAGTTCCTTCAACATATTCCTTAGAACCAGATGTGATCACGACAAGATCTCCTTTCGATACATGTTTTGAAGAAAGCGCCGATATAGCTGAATCGTCACTACTGCAACTCATATCATCTGAGTAGACAACAAGGCTTGGCAGACATCCCCAGTAAAGGGCGAGGCGTCTTGCAGTGGCCTTTTCAGGAGAAAGGGCTATGATTATAGGTTTGGGCCTGAAACGTGAAATATGTGCAGCTGTTGAACCGGAACGTGTTGTTGCAATAATAGCCTTGACATTAAGATGATCTGCAAGAATGCATGAAGCAAACGCAACCGAATGGGAAATATCTGTTTTCGGCATAAGATTTAAGTATTTTTCATGCGGATAATTTTCTTCTGCGCTTTCGGCTATTCTGCTCATGTATTGAACCGATTGAACAGGGTAGTCACCGGATGCCGTTTCTTCAGAAAGCATAATAGCATCAGCCCCGTCTAATACAGCATTTGCGACATCATTAGCTTCCGCCCTTGTAGGCCGTGGTGAATTGACCATGGAACGTAGCATCTGGGTAGCTATAATGACCGGTTTACCCATATCGTTTGCTATTTTAACAAGCATTTTCTGAATATTCGGTACTTTTTCAAGGGGTATCTCAACACCAAGGTCGCCACGTGCAACCATTATCCCATCCGATACTTCCATTATTTCTTCTATATTATCAAGGGCTTCATGCTTTTCTATTTTTGCTATAACAGGAGTGTTTTTATTTTCTTTTTTAATTATATTTTTGAGAAAAATGATATCTTTTGCACTTCTTACAAACGAAAGCGCAACATAATCTACATTGTTTTTAAGCCCGAAAACAAGATCTCTCTGATCTTTATACGTCATTGCATCAGCTTTTATTGTGCCTGTAGGAAGGTTTATCCCTTTATTTGAAGTAAGAATTCCGCCGGTTATGACTTCACAGATTATATCGGTATGGCTAATCCTTTTTACAACAAGCTCCAACATACCGTCTGCAAGCAAGATTCTGTCTTCCGGGTTAACATCAGAGGAAAGACTTTGATATGATACTGAAACCATCTCAGAACTACCTTCAACAATTCTGCTTGTCAGTGTAAAAGTCTGACCAGGATCAAGACGTACCCCCGGTTCTTTAACTTTTCCCACCCTGATTTTTGGACCGCAAAGATCCTGCAAAATAGCTATATGCACACCAAGCCTGTCTGAAATAGCTCGAATGTCGTTCATTTTTTGAAGATGTTCTTCATGAGAACCATGTGAAAAATTCAATCTGGCAACATTCATTCCGTTTAAAATAAGTTTTTCTAAAACTTCGGGGGACTCGCTGGATGGACCTATTGTGCATACAATTTTTGTTCTCGGCATTATATATCATCCTTTTTGCAATTATTTAATACTTAGGAACTGGAAATGAATAACTCATCGTTTTCGCATCCCATCTTTAAGCCATCTTTGGCTGATCTTCAATCGCAAAATCCTCAACGTAGCTCGCTACGTTTGCGGTTTTGCTCAATCAGATCAGCCAAATCTGACCTAAATCTGGGCGCGAAATTCAATGATTTATTCATTTCCAGTTCCTAAGATCGGCGGCAAATGTTCAATATAACATTTTCAAGCACCATTTTGGGATTCTGGACGGATGATTTAAGGTGCAGGTCGGCATTTTTCAGGCATTCAAATGCAAAAACAAGTTCATCCATACTGAATTTTTCAGATTTTTTAATCAACTCCCATAAAGGATAAGGACTTTTTGAATTTTTAGCAATTAAAAGATCAGTACCTGTTTTGCTTTTCTTTTTTGCAGTTTTTTTCTTCTGATCACAATTATTATCAGCATGTTGCTCGCCCGATAAATAATCGTCCCAGGATTCGATATGGTTAGATAATTCATCCTCATACTTGTCCAAAGCAGGTTTGGTGACAGAAACAAAACGAGGATATGGAAAACCGGCTTCCCAAGTTTTACTGTATGAACTCTTTGAAAATCCTTTAACACAGATAATTTTTCTGATCTGGTTTATTATTGCAGAAAGAGCCTGAAGAGGATGAATTCCTGCATAAAGAATTGAATCAAGGTAAAGCAAAGAATCTGTAATATTTCTGTTGGATACGGCGTTCGTAAATTCATAAATTGGATCCAGCTTTGTCTTTTTTAAGACAGTTTTAACGTCTTCTGCAGTTATCTCATTTTTATCCGTATAAGTTATCAGTTTTTCAAGGTTATTCAAAAAAGTACGCAGATCAAATCCGGTCATTTCATACATTGCAAGATATGCATCATTATCTATCGTCTTGCCGCTTTTTGTAAGTATTTCATTCATTCTTTCCCTAATAATGTTTTCCCTCACACTCTTTTCGTTTTTGGATTCACCTTTCGGAACCTGGCAATCGATTATAATCCCTTTCTCTTTTAGAGCCTTATAAAGAATCAACCTCTTATCAACAAGCTGTGCCGTAACTACCATATGGTTTCCTTCCGGGAAACCCTTATCAATAGCCTTAAGAAAAAAAGGGGCACTTTCTATCGATTCGGAAATACTGACATTGTTATCAAGGCAATATGAGATGATATCATCAATCCATGAATCGTCCGATTCAGCGGCATCAATTTTTATTGATTTGCTTCTGTTCTTTTTATCAACATCATCAAAAGAAAGCCCGAGCAAAGACATAGTACTCGCAAAAAGGTTCGCGGCTTTTTTCATGTCTTTTCTATCGTAAAATTCTTTCACTTTTTCCAAAAGACTCGCATGGCTCTCTTTGGAATAGAATATGTTTGAGTCGGTAAAGGCAACAACTTTTCTTCCGGACATAAAAGAGAATGTGTTAGCACGTTCTACTGCGTCAAATATGTTTTCATTTACCCCGTCAATTACATCGTAATTAAGGCTTTCAGATAATAAAGAGTTTGAAGAAGATTTTGGGAGCAATGCATTTAAAAGCTCTTCAAATGCAGTTTTGCATAGCAGATCTTCTCCATGTATAAGATAAACAGGGGAAAAGCCGGTTTCCTTTGCATCTTTGATATGATTTTTGAGTTCTTTATAATTTATTTCAGGCATATAAATAAAGGGTTCCAAGGTTCATGGTTCAAGGTTCAAAGGTTTTGGTTATATTTTAACGGTGGAGCCACTTTCAAAACGTTTCAGTTTGGTCAAGGTCAAGGCGGATGAAAATTTTAA